>NZ_CAJCKS010000004.1:0-78854 GCF_903970985.1 Pantoea sp. ME81
CACGAAGCTTGTGCGGGCTGTAAGTCCGGTCTGCGCCCTCACCCTCTGTGATATCCATGAAGCCGCCCTGATTGCGCATTATCCACTCATTGCATCGCTCAATCGACCAGTCGTGATGCGCCTGATAGAGCGCTGTGCGGAACGCTGATGTGGTGATCACCTTGCGGCCTGATGCGTCTAGCGTGATGGCGCGGATGAAGGCCGGTTTGATTTCGTAGTCGCGGGGCATAGCGCGCCCTCCCGATAAAATACTGTATACACACACAGTATTATTGATCGGTGAAACTGATCAAGTGGAAGGTGCAGATAGATTGGGAAGGGACTGGCGGGAAAGGGAATTTAGTTGGTGAGTGCTGTGCAACAGTCTGTTGACCTTCTGGAGTATATGCCCGATCATGGTGAAAAGAATGAAGTGGGATTGAAAATGAAAGAACAAAAACCAGCCTCTTATTATGGCTTAATAGCTCTTAAGTGGCTGTTCAGGGTGTTAGGTATTATGTCTATTTTGTGTATTTTTGACCTAATACCAAAACCAGATAGCGATAACTTATTCTATTTAGGATTCGTAATTCTTTGGGCATTTTCTGAGTGGGATTGGTTTAGAAAAGGAAAAAGAATAAAAGAGGGTAATAAATGAAGTTGTTGACCAGAATTTTTGGGCTCTATCTACTATTTAATATTTTAGTCATGAAGTCATACCTATGGGAAAACAAATTTTATTTCTATATAGAAGTGATTGGCATAGTTATCTGGATGGCTAGTGAATTCTCTTGGTTCAAAGAAAGCAAAAATAAAAGCAACAAGGCCGGATAATACCGGCCATTGCATCAGCATTCGATCTTTTTCCCGCTAGAAACTTTGAACCACGCCTCAACTCTATCTTTGTTCGACAATATTGGCTTTTCAATTAGCACCCAAGACATAGATGCAAGCGCAATACTTGTCACCACCCACACGGAAACATTAAGAAGGCTGTGCGTTGAAACAGGTGTAAATCTTGTTCCTACAAATATTTCAGGGGTGAGATTATGAATCAAATAGAATGCATAACTTATCTTACCCATTAAAGCTAGAGGCTTAAGCTCAAGAAATCTTGCAATCCTTGTGTTTTCATAAGCGTATAAATAAAAAACTATGCATACCGAGAAGATTAGGAGTGACGTATACATTAGTTGCGTATTCGCCCCATAATTCTTATGAGACTGGAAAATTTGTGTAGACAGATATGTGACTATAAAAATGCCCAATGATATTTTCATGATAGCTAACGAAAGACTCTTGGGTATGATGTGCGTTTTGTTATTGCTAACTGACCAAGCTAATAATGCACCAGAAGAAATAGTATCCAAATGGGTAAAAGGTAATGCGTAAAACTTCTTATCAGCTAAACCAAAAAATGATGTAAGCGGGGTAAAAAGAACGCCTAACAAAAATGTTGCCAGTATTACATATACGACTTTGTTTTTAGGTGTTAGCAGTATTAAGGCAGGCCATACCAGATAAAACTGCTCTTCCACATCAAGAGACCAAAAATGACCCGTATAACCAACCCATCCTTGAGTGAGATAAATATAAATATTTGTTGCATACAGATAATGCCATAAAGGGCTTATCTCGGAAAACCAGTAAAGCTTGAAGAAAACCCCAATAGTGATGACTATATAAAAGACAGGGACGATCCTCATAAATCTTCTTACGTAAAATGAAGAAAACTTATTCCAAACATGATCATCCCTGTCCTTTTGCTTTAACAGAATTGATGTTATTAGAAACCCACTTATGACGAAAAAGATAGAAACACCAATCCCGCCCAGTTCATTACTTTTCTCTAGGTAATAATTAAATACATAATGTTGAATTAAAACCATTGAAACGGCTATTGCTCTTAACCCGTCAAGACCCTTAACATGCTTCATCTAAGATTTATCTCAATTTCGAATCTGATGCGATTTTAGATATCAAGTTAAGGCTTTGCAAGTACTTGCTTTGGGAATGGTTAAGATAATATAAAGATTATGATCGGCTAGTCATTTCATGAAGTGGCGTAAGTCCCGTCATCGTTGTAGGTTGGTGATTTTTTGAAATCCTTGTCGTAATAAAAAATCTTATCAATTGCATTGAAAAACATGCCTGCTTGACAAAACAAATCTCCAACAGAAACAAGAGAACTCCCATCAATTACAAGATCATCGTTTTCCACGGAAATTATGTTCTCTACTTCGTTTGTTACATTATTTACCATTGCCATCGTAATAGTCATTATGCGAACTCCCTGATTCTGCAACCGCCTGATAGACCCGTGTTACCGTTATAGGCGCTTTGGCTAGCCCCCCTGTAAACGCCATCGACTGATGCCCCCCATGAAGTTCCCGGGAATGGCCCTTGAGCTGGTGCTGTATAGTTTGTCGCTACACCAAAGGATGCCTGAATGGCGTTAGGTACTCCCCGTCCGTATAACGAGTTCACGATTCCAGAGCCTGTTGGCGCAGCCGATGATGCTCCGGTCGCGGAAGTAATCGTTCCGTTCGTTGGTGTTACTGCATAACTTCCCTGCCCGCCCGGGCAAGATAACAATGAGCCGAAAGTGCTGGTTCCCCCTGTGCTTCCTTGACCAGAAGTTCCACCTGGTGATCCGCCTGCACCAATTGTTATGGCTGTTGTGGTGGGGTTGCTGTAACGTGCAAGCGCATATGTACCTTGGCAACCAGGTGAGGTGCATGCTGTCGTAGTCGACGATGTAGCTGCACACCCACCTGTTCCCCCACTACCACCAACCAGTTCAACCTCAATCATCGTTGTGCCTGGTGTAGGTGTGTATGTCCCGCTTGCCGTAAATGTCTGGATGTTCAGGAGGCGGCCTGTAGCCTGTCCAAACTGCATGGCGTGGTTTGACTGTGTCGCTGCGCCTACCGGAAGTGCCCCGCCGCTGTTACCGCACAATACCCACGCCATTAAAGTGCTGTTCCATTCAACTTCAATCAGGCCGTTTGCGATGATCTCACCGCCTTGTAATGCCTGATGCGCATGTGAATAAAGCGGATACGCTGAGCCACCATTTGCTGCGAATGTGCTTGCGCCGGTGTTTGCAATCTTTGCCTTGAAGGTGAAGCGCATTCCATCCGCAAGTGTTGGAATGGCAGGCACAAACTGAGCCACATAGGCGTTCGCCGCACCAGTGTCAGCCGCGTAGGTCATGGAGTTTTGCTGGACAGCTGCAACAAGACCAGCAACCGGCAGGAACGGTGCGTTCGCTGCGGTTGAAATGTTGGCTGCAGTTACAGTTGTCGCTCCCTGAGCCACAGTGATAACCCATGCCGCCGTGTATCCTGTGTCTACGGATGGTGTGGTCTGCGTGCCGGTAGTCGCTGCAACGCCAGCCTTGATAGCCACAGTACAGACGCCAGAGCGAACTGTGTTCTGCGCGGTGCCGGAGTTGTTGGGACCGCTGTACGCTACTGAGGGGTTTACCGCATTGTAGTAAGGCAAAACGGTAGCGCCTGAATCGGTGTCTGAGTAAGTCACCTGAATCAGGTAGTTGATACTCTGTCCGGCTGTCGTCGGCGCGGTAAGCGTGAACGCAGTGGATGACATCACAATGCCCTGCTTCAGGATCGTGTTTGTGGTGTCGGCCGCCAGAGATGAATACGCGCTGTTGTCGACGTTCTGCACGCTATAGATTTCGCCGCGGGCGACGTTGACCACCATTGAGGCTGGGCTTGATGGTGTGCAGGTCAGGCCGCGCAGATAGGTAGTCGTGCCCATCATGGCAGCGGCGAGTTTAGCCAGGCCAATCATGGCGTATTTGTTGGTATTAAGCAGGTCAGTTTCGAGCGGAATTGAGCCCGGATAAACGATTTGACGATCCATTTATGTTTCCCAATAAAAAAGGCCACCCGATATAGGTGGCCTTGATGAGGACGGAGAATTGATGTGTGTTTACTGCAATCGAACCCAGACGATAGTGCCTTCCATTTTCACTGCCGCGATGGCTTCGTAGACCTGTGCATCAGTAATACTTCCGGTGATCATGCTTTGCGATGCGTATTCACCACGCGATGGGGTGCTGTAGCCGGATGGCGTTGTTGAATAACCAGCGATGTAGGGAATGCCTGGACCAGACGGTCGGTAGGCGGTGACGAATGCCTGATATGCCAGCATGAGTGAGCCATAACCGCCAACCAGGTCATAACCACCCGAAAAGGTTGAGCCGGTTGTCATGTTGCTTACCAGAGCATCGGCGCCGCGAGTTACAGCAACTGCATATGTGGGAATGAAACTTGTCAGGCTGTCTCCAGCCTCAATCTGGCCGCCGTAAACGTACAGCCCTGAACTACCATCACCGGCAAAGGTTGCAGAACCACCAGAGTAAACCCATACGCCAAACGTTAAGTAGGTAGCTGCGGCGCTGGTTGTCATGTTGAATGATAAGCGCCACCATCCGCTCGATAGTTGCGTTGCCGTGGCTATGCTAGCGCCGGTTGTGAACGCTCCTGTAGATGTATCGAATACGCAGTCACGAATAAATGCCACAGAGTCAGCCGCCCTCAACCTGAGTTGAGTGTAACCGCCGCCTTTAACGTAAACAGAATATTCATAGTTGGCATTGCCAGAACAACTGATAGTTGCCGAAGCAATCTGGTGATTATTGTTGTCGGTAGTGGGTACAACAAAGCTTGCTGATAAATTACCATCCGGCCCTGTTGTGGCGTAATCGGTTACCGCAACCCTTACTTTCGTCCATCCGGCTGCAGCGAAATTTATTGCCAGAGGAACAAGATTTGTTGCTGCCGCCTCAATCATCAGACCATTCATGGCTGTCGCATATGGGTTTGCGTCATACCTCACCTGGTTTGGCTGTGCTGTTCGCAGTATTCCGCTCAAATCAACGTAGGTTGCCGTTGTCGCTCGCGTTACCGCAACCGCCGCGCCATATGCGCCTGTGTCCATCGGCCTTTGTGGCTCGAATATGTAAGGCGTCTTCCCCGTCATATCCTCCAGAATGTCGATAATTGCCTGCCGGGTACCACGCTCCCTGAACAGGTTAATCTTCATCTGGTTTCTGAATAAATCATCCGACTGACCTGCCGCTCGCTGCATGTTGTTACCGAAGTAATCGTATGCCGCAAGGTCGAGCCATCCATCCGTTGCAGTGCTGATTCTGGTCTGAAGTTTCGCGTAAACATAAAGCGAGTAACACCACGCAAGCGCCTGAGAGCAGGCTGTTAGCACGCCATCCAGAAAAGGACTCGTTGAGTCGAACCATGTTGGCGGTAGCAAGGCTTTAAGCCGGTTGAAAATGTCGTTCTGATCGCCTGTCGCCATTTAGCTCACCGAAATTGTTCCAGCGCGAATGACCTGCTTTCCGGTTGCGGCAATATCCGCTGTCGCGCCGTTTAGGGTTACAGAAGAGACGTTAGTCACAAGTGAACTGGCGCCGTATGCGATGTTGGAGAGCTTCGAGTACGGAAGTAGCTGACCGAGTGACAGACTTGCGATGTATTCCTGAATCGCTGCCTGCACCATGGCAACAATCGTTGCGTGGTCGCCAGATGAATCAGTGGTGATGACCATCACGACATTCGCCGTCACCACTGTAGGAGGGAAGACGCCGAAGGTGATTGTGAAGCCCCTAACCGCATCGATTGCTGAGTAAGCCTGGTCGATAAACGTGCTCGAAGGTGTACCGCTGCCGTCATCAACCACAGCATAGAAATAGCCCGGTTGAGCGGTGCCGTTATAGGCGTAGTTTTCGGTCATGGTATATGTGACGCCGTTTTGCATGCTGCTCAGTGCGTAACCAATCGCAGCTTTGGTCGCCTTGGACAGCGAGGCAATCCACAAAACGAACCGGGCACGGAAATCATCATCTGACTCGGCATCCTCACCGTTAATAAACGTCGTGCTGTTCGTCACCGTGTCGACATACTGGATTGAGCCGGAGATGACCGTGATAGTTCCAGCCTGCGCATTACCCGCAGCACCTGCTGTATCAGCCTGCACCGGTACCGATAGCGAACTAACACCCGCCGCTATCACATAACCGGCCTGAGTCCCGTCATACGCTGCGTTGGTGGTGTCCGCGATGACTGAATATGCCTCAGTACCATCTGTAGTGGTCACGCCGGAACCGACCGGAATCAGCGCCTGATTGGTTGCTGTAAACCGGCTGTAAGTCACCTGCCCGGTTGCCTGCACCGCTGAAAGCCGGGTGAAGCTGAAGTCTGCCATCCATGAATCCAGATCTTCACCTGAACACGTTGCCGCACGGGTCGTTACCAGCAGATTCACTATAAGCTGCTGCAGCCAGGTTGCTACGCCAGCATTGGATTCGGCAATAGCGCGAAGAATACTGCCGATCGCCAAATCAACCAGCCCCGCAGCCTTTGCCTGCATAGCCGTGACCTGGTCACTTACCAGTGTGGCGAATGATTTGATATTGAGTGATGCCACGGTTACCTCGTTACGTCGAAGCTGAGAGTTTCTGGTGTGTTGGAAGTGGAATCGGTGTAGCTGATCGTCACGCTCACCCCGCCATCAACCAGTGAAATTGATACTGATGGAGCCGGGTCACTCGCCACGGCGTCTTCAAGTTGCATCTGACCGGAGATAAGCGCTTTCCACTCGTTAAGATTGACGTTCTGCCCGACTTTCTTGCCGAGGCCAGCGCCATAATCAGGATGGAAAACGTAGTCGCCGGGGTTTGTCATCAGGCGGCGCAGGATTCGCTGCTTTCCCCTCTCCGTGCCGGTGACCGGGCGCAGGTCGCCCGCTGGCGAGGTGCTGAGTTCACCGCCAACATAGTGATAGATGTCGTACATGAGTCACCCGTTAAGATGTGGACAGTTGCTGATTTGGCTTGCTGGTTGTGCTGCCGTTTTCAGGATGGGTGTGGAGGTTGTAGGTCACGCGGATCTGCTGGATGTTTCCATAGAGTCCGTTGTTATCGCTGATTTGCTGCACCACGGTAAGATTGCCATCCATCGTCACGTCACCACCGGTAAAGTGGTGCGCCGGGGCGTCATAGGTGATTTTGGTGTCCGAACTCAGCAGCACTTCACCGCTGTTGAGAAACTTCAGCAGCGATCCGCTTTTGTGGATGAGCCAGAACTCACCAGACGGCGGGCCGGGGCTACGGTCAACATCGTTAAAGAATTGCCCTGCAGCCATGCCAGCACCCATTAGGCCGGAATCGAATTCCACCTCAACAACGGCGCCAATCATCGGGCCCGCCGCCAGTCCCCACCCACTGCCCACCCACGGAGAGCTCAGTGGTATCCACCCTGTTTCCTCGCCTGTCGGCTGTAGCTGAACCTTTACCGCGTAATTGGTCGGGTCGTAGGCGCTGATAACCCCCTGCCGCGTACCACTGTCACCAGCTGTCGTTTGCTGAGCATTGGCAGCCATCGCATTCAGTAATGCTCTCACTGCGTCACCTCCAGCGCCGGGCTGTGATTTTTCCCGGTCATGCTCATCGTGTACCCATTTTCCCAACTCAGTGACCGGCGCACGCTGTCGCACCAGTAACGCTGGTCGAAAGGGCTTTGCGTCCCTTCAACACGCACCAGCGTCTGCGGCGTAAGAAGATTGTCACCAGCCGTAGAACCACTGAATTTCATCTCATGTTGCACAACCTGCTGATAGATGGTCTGGGCAAGGTCATTAGCGGCTTCAGGGGAAAGACCGTTCCTGATGACCCGGTAAACCTGCGTTTTAGAAGTTGAGTTCCCCGGTGTGGTGCCTTTTGCATACTTCGGATATGAAGCCACGAACTGCTTGTTCTTACGCTTCGCATTCCAGCTAAGAACCTCAACTGTCACGCCCTTTGATATTGTCAGTGCTCGTGAAAAGGACAGGTCATCCGACATATTGCATTGCGGGTAAGCCAGGGTTCCGGGGGGCTGCCAGCGAATGACGTAGTTGTCAGCCTTCGCCGGGTCTTTGATAGGCTCAAAGTGCAGGTTTTCACCATCGACATACACCGAGTAGTTCTCGATGGCTGCCAGCGTGGTAATCAAATCCCACTCGGTCTGCTCACCCGTCAGATGCGCGGAGTCAATCTGGTAAAACTCGCCAAACCGCTGAGTGGTTGCTGTAACAACCGGCGTCAGTCCGTGCCGCTGCGCCAGCATCGTCGCTATCTGCGAACTGGTGTAGTTTTTGAAGCTTTCCCCGGCAGATTTGGCATCAATCATCAGCGCGGTGAAGTCGCGTCCATCAGCTGTAACTTCGAACCGCGCGGGGTCGTAATGCCAGTTGTCGATATTGCCGATGATTAGCTTCTTTTCGTCGGTGCCGGACTGCGTGATGATCGAGACAGACAATTCCACTTTGATGGTCGTCTGCGTCGCCCACCAGTTCAGCATCTGCATGTCGGCCGGCATCGCAGAAGGCGCGAGAACAAGGTCAAACGTCGATGCGCCACGAAAACCAACATCCTCAACGCTGAACGAGACGAAAGGAACCTCTGTGCCATTTAAACGACAACGCCCGCTGATTTGGCGGGCGCTTGATTGCACAATTGCGTTGTTTACATCCATGGCTAACTCGTTGGGTTGGATGGAATGGTCAGCGTGTTAATGCCACTTAGTTGCGGGTCTGTCAGGTCGTTAGCAGATGCAATGCTGCTCCAGAGAGAGGCGTCGCCGTACTGATCCGAAGCCACCTGATAGAGGTTGCCTCCGGACAGGGTAACGGTCCGCACGCCGTCCGCTGTCTGGCCAGAATTCACGTTTTTATTAAGGCGCCCTAAAACGTTCTGAAGGCTGTACAGCGCCGGGATGCGTGTTGTCTGGTCAGCCTGACTGAGCAGGTTGCTCACAGTCTTTGATATCGGGTTGCCGGGAACCAGTCCACCAAGCGTGGTAATGTCACTGGCGGCAGATTCAAGCTGCGATAACTGCTGCTGAACGATGGTCTGTGCGGCAATAATTGGCCTGACAACAGCCTGAACCTGCTCAACGGTTGCATGTGCAAAGTCCGTCACCTTCTTCACAGCGCTCTGAACGGTCGTCACTGCATCCGTCACAGATTGCACGTCGATGATGTCGGATAACCCCAGCGCCTGGCCGATATCGCTGTCCAGCAAGCCCTGCAGTGCACCGGTCAGCGCGTCCACTTTCAGTGGTGAGTCGTTTCTCGCGACAATCCCTACCTCGATGGTGTACGGCCTGCGGTAAATGAACTCGTATACGGGCGTGAAATTGGTTATGACTACGGTGTAGCTGTAATCGTCCAGCGTCAGGGTAATTTGCTCGCCAGCATCACGCATCCGCTCAAGTTTATTAACGCGATCGCCAGATTCAGAACCGGTAATCACGCCCGACCACGTCAGCGGGTCATATTCAACGCCCAGCACGTCAATGACACGCTTGCCGCCGACCATCTGATGCAGAACCGTCTTTTGCCGACCGGGCAGCGCTAGGCGCTCAGGGACTTCGAAATCGAGAAACTCGAAATCCCCAAGAACCAGACGTGTAACGGTCGGATCTAACCCCTGCGCGAAGTTATTCAGGGCGCTTGTGAACGACATGGATACTCCGTTATTGAGTTGAGGCTTTGCTTACCTGCCCCGGATAGACCATCAGCATGGATGAGTCGAAGGCGCTGGTAGAGGCTGGGGCTTTGGTTGCTTGCTTGCTCATGCCGCTTACCACTGTGGCCACCAGAACCTGACGACCTTCATGCGTCATCATCAGATTCACTGGCTGATTGGCAGCACTACCAGAGACAGGCGGTATAGCCGGATATTTACCGGTTTTGCGGTAGGCCTGCTCCCGCGCACGCTGGTTATCAAAGTCAGCCTGAGTTGGTGACCACGGCTTGTAAGTGCCACCGTTATCCCCGGCGTTCTGGCGCCCTAACCTCATAATCTCAGCGTTTTCCTGAGTTTGTGAGGCAGTGCTTGTTGGATAAAGCGCTGCGGCGATCACAGCAGTAATCAACGCAGGCAAGCCACCAAGAGCAGTTGCCAGCCCGGTTAACCCGGTAGTTGCTGTGCGACCAATTAACAGGTCGATACCCCATCCAGCGAGTTTAAGCGGTGATATCAGTGCGCCAGCGGCGTGCTTGATGATCCAGAAACCACCACTCACCGCAGCCAGGCCTGTAACAGCGAGCGCCGCCTGCCCGACAAACTTCGCCAACTCAGGATTGCGATGTGCAATTTCCGTCATTTGCTGCATGGTTGTGGTCAGGCTATCCAGCCCTTTGGTGAAGGTATCGAGCAGACCGCCGTCCTTACCCATCACCAACTGCAGGTTTTCCCATTTCTTCTGGAAATCGACCACCTTGCCGTTATAGGTGCCACCAACGGCACCATAAGCATCATTCAAACCTCGTGCCATGCCATACGACTCAATAGAGTGATGAATGGTCGCCAGTTGCTTGTCGATAAGGTTGAACATCTTGCCGCCGGTGCGGCCAAATATCAGGGAGTTTTCACGCTGTACTTGGTCTTCGGTGTAGTTGTTCTTACGGTAGATGGGTAGGATCATCTTCTCGTAGTAATCAACCGGCGACTGACTGAACAGCTGCGAGTTAATCAACGGATTGCCGAGGAAGCGCTTCACGCCACCCATGCTGTTCAGCTCAATCTTGCTGGCATCCCATACACCCATTTTCATCAGGTCATGCGTTACCTGATTTGGCAACTTAACGATACCGTTCAGTCGGTTGTATGATGTCATCAACGCATCACCTGCAGAGCTACCTTTCAACTCCCCGATGATGGGTTCAAGTTCAGCAAACAGCGCCTTGTTGCTCAGGTTGAAGGCCGATGTACCAGCCTTCGCCATAAACTGACGATATTGCGTGAAATCGACGTTTCCGCCTGATGACTGGATGGCTTTAAAGCCTGCATCCATCAACTCGTTGAAGCGCTGCGGGCTTTTCAGTCCGCCTGCTGTCTCAACAAAGCGGAGCATGTCCATCTGTTTAGCGGTCGTCATCTCCTTGGCGTGCTCATCAAGCCCCTGAGATGCGAAATTGATGCGAGCCAGTACCGGTGCAGCCATTTTCGCAGCACGCAATTGCTCATCGAGCGTTGCAGCACCAGACTCACGAAACACACCCTGCGCTTCAGTGAAATACTTCAGCATGTCAGTGGTTGATGTGCCGAGAATCTTTGTTGTTTGAGCGAAATTTTCCGCATCCTTACGGGCAGCCTCGCCCATGCCGTACTGATTAAACTTTTCGGTCATGGTCTGGTACTTGGCGGCTTCATCAACGAAACCATCCAGCATCTTGAAGCCGAAATAACCGGTCGCTAAGTTGGTCATACCGTCAGAGTGGGAACTTCTGCCGAAGTTGCGACCATTGCCAGAACCACCTCCGCCACCTGAACCACCGCCACCCCAACCGCCAGGAGGAACACCATTGTTCCAGCCATTCCAGCCACCGCCTGAACCGGAAGGCGATGGCAGCGCCATCATTCCGCCTGCATTACCGTAACCACCACCGCCGCCACCCCTTGAAGCAGCCGCACCGGCCGCCAAAGCAGGAAGCGCGATTGCAGCACCGTAGCCACCGGCTAGGACGGGCAGGTTTCTTGTTGCATTACTGGCTCGAACAGCATGGTCAGCAGCCGAGCGCATTGCGTTGGCGTACTCATTTGCTCCACGGGATGCGCCTGAGAATTGGTTGCTCAGAGCGTTATTGAGCGATCGTATTGCTGATGTCGCTTCTTTCGCTGCGCTGGTGACGGCCCTGATATTCTTAGCCATCTCAACGAACTTTTTGTTCAACTCGATGGCATCACGGCTCACCTGCATCATGTTGCGCGTAATCTGGTCATCAAGCGCGAGGCGCACGGCTACGCGGTAAGCCTGAACATCCATAGAAACCTCGTTTTACGGGCATAAAAAAAACCAGCCTGGGCTGGGTTCAATGATTGTTGGTTCGCTACTTGTCCGGGACGCACTCACCAAAGACATATCCCTCTTTTTCGTTTCGAAGGACGTAGGAGTTCTTCAGTTTCACAAAGAGAAGGTTGTTTTGCTTGGCAGCAAGCACGGTTTCACCATCCTCAGATTTCACCGGATGAAGCACAGGGCTGGTGATTTTGTTTTTTCCATCTGTCGAGAAGGTGAATGTAGTGCCAGTATCCAGCACAGCAGCATCACGGCTGAGAATCTCAACCGATGGATCGGAATCACCATTATCGAGGTTATGTGTCAGGCTGCATTTAAACATTTGTGCAGCTGTTGCAGGCAGGGAGCAGGCTAAGAGAAGCGATAATACAAGGCTTTTCATCGCACACCTTTAGTTAGGAATGAAAGGGAAAGCCTAGCACGGCCTGGGCGCAAGGTGATGCAAAACAAAATCTGAGTGAGCTAAGTGACTTGATTCTTTCTATGGAAGTTGGGACTCAAGCGCTTGCTTGATAACTCTAATCATCCTTGGTTCCATGGTCGGTGAGTTTTCAATCGCCTCAATTACATTGCGGATGCAATAATCCTGAAGTCTGCCTCTGAAGTGATGTGCATAATTTGCTACGATTTGGTCTTTTACTTCCGTAAGGTCAAAAGCTAGGTGTGTCTGCACGCAATCGACTATGGAGTCATGATTTAAAAATCCATGATCAATTTGAGGAACATCGACCTGACAAGCCAATAGCTCAGGATTGTTTGATATGAAGTTGTTAATTTCAGAGTTAATAACTAAAACGAGAAAGTCTGGCTCGCAAGTTGCTACTACTAAAAATTTATCTTTTTCTGGTGTTGTAAAAGGGCAGTTAAAGTAGATTACCGCCCCAGGCCTCAACTGCTGATCAACCAAATTTTGTACAAACGCCGCGCTAAATAATCCACCGAATTGACTCATACTTCATCCGTCCCTGGAGTTAGTTACCCATGAAGATACTCAAGTAAGTCCTGACCATTTTTAGAATGGGCAGCAATAACTTCCAAGGGGATTTCGTCGTTTCGGCTGGCAGATCGCCATACATCGTCATGGCTAATATCGTTCAGCTCACCAAATGTCAGAGTGCCGTATTCTGCAATTGCTTCATCAAGACATATAATGTCTGATTTGCTTAAAAAGTCCGCGTTAAAATCACGCTTTACATTGACAGCGTGATCGCCGCCAGATGAAACAACCAGGGATTCTCTGACTATCTCAGGAGTACAGCCAGCCGGACATCTCTGGCCGACATCACCACGAGCCAACTTTAATAAATCATAAGCTCCAGATGCAACAGGCCCATTCTTCATCGCCTTATAGTTGTCACCTGTGATTAGTCGGCCATATCTTTCCAAGTGCTTTCTGTCGGCAAAGTACATTAATTTACCAACATGATACAAATCTGGAATGGGAGCTTTAGAGGCTACATACAGAATGGCCTCTAAAGCCTTTTCTGAATCGAAGCGAGTCTTCAGCATCGCGAGTTCCTTAATGAGGCTTACAGAATAAATCTCCCCGAAGTCTAATACCAATGGTGATATACGATCAATCATTAACTCCGATAGATCGGAGCACGTTCGGCGACGTTAGGAATATCGCTTCTGCCTGTTCGCAACTTTTAGCACCAATTTATCTTGATGATGAATGACGATGACCACACGATCCGGTTGTATTGCACTACAACTCCTTGTCGATGCACCCCATAAAAACAGCACTTTTTGTTACGGACTTCAGCAGAAAGGCAATGAATTCATCAATTTTTGCGCGTAGAATCTCGCGCCCTTTAGTGTGGTACATATAATCCAGCATTAATGCTATCAATACGCCTTAAACCCTCTCGAAATCGCGCGCCCAATCGACTCCATCAACGGGTCAATCTTCCGCACGTACGCGGGGCCAATGAAGGGCCGCGGCGGTATGCGGTCGGTGCCAACCTCCTGCCAGAGTCCAATCTCGCTTTTGGTGCCAACAATGGCCGCCAGCCCCACCACTTCACTCTCTATCGAGTTTTTCAGTTCACCAGAGCGTAATAGCGGGTCGTCTTCGGTGAAACCAGATCGCACGCGGTCGGCTTTGGTGGATTCAGCCAGTGGCGACCATGCTTCAAACGGCCCCACAGCAGGCTGATACACGCCGATTTCTTCTTTCGCTGTTTCTTCAATCTCTTTCACGATGACGTGGAAACCAATCTCGATTTCTGCGGCAATTTTGGCAGAGGCGAACGACATTTCCCGCGCGAACATTGCAAGGTCCATTAGCTAGCCTCCTCCCATTTCTTGGTATTCCAGTTGTACCGCCCACCGTCAAACTCGCGCATGACAACCCCCATGGCTATGCGCTCATGGGGCATCATGTCAGCCAGACCGGGGAATATAACGCTGAAAGGAACCCCGGATTTCATCAGCCAGCACTGGTTAACGAATTCGGGGTTCTGCGCTAGTTTTTTGCGGCGGCTTCCGTTGCGTCATCATCCTCTTTAGATTTCTCACGCAGCCAGGCAGATGCAGCTTTCAGGCCGTGCTTTCCGAGAATGGCGAGCATGGTTTCAACCTGCTTAGGATTCTGCGGTACCGGGTAATCATCACCATCAATCTCCGCTACAGCGGCAACCGGGAATGCATACAGGTTCATATACATCACGTTCATCGCCATTTCAGGGCCAACAGCTACTGTCAGGCGTGATTCCTGCACCGGATCGAGTTCGCGCATGGTGAGAAGTCGCCCTTTGGCATCCTTCACCTGGTTGGATTTAACTTCAACTGCCTCTGCTGCCGGCTGGTCATTTTCGTGCACTGTTACCTTTGCCATTTTTTATCCTTAGTTCACTTTCTTACGGCGGTTCGCGGTGAAGGACAGCGTCTGGCTGACGGTCTTCTCACCCTGCTTGTTACCGGCATCGGTCAGATGGAACGACACGCCTTCGTAGCGATATACGCTTACGGTTCCGTCTGATTCAGTGATGCTCTCGGTGATGGTGCCGCGCTGCTGGTCGATACCGTTGAAGTAGTTGTCTTCCCACTGCGCCCAGAAGTCATCCAGCGTGCCATCCATACGCTCAGCAGTGATGGTGCCATTCCAGCCAGTGGGGATTTGTAGCTCATCACTCACACCATTCAGCGGGGTGATTTTCTGATTGGAGACCTGCGGCTTAGCGTCGAAGGTCATGATTTTCGGGATGCGCAATTTCCCGGTTGGCGTGGTGATATCAACAGCGACATCGCGGCCTACTGTGTAGCCCAATTGAGGCATGGTGTTTCTCCAAAAGTAAGCCCCGAACTAAGCGGGGCCTGAATGGTTAGCTGGATGGGTTGTTGGATACCGCGATTGAAACGCTACCTCCACCTTCCAGATTCACCAGGAAGTAGCGCACTACGTTCAGATATTTGACCTGCACGTCAGCCTGCATGTAGCCAAGCGCCACGCGAGAATCAGGGTTATTGGATGCGTCCAGTTTCACGGAGAACGCCGCGCCACCGTTCGGGTCGCCAATCATTCCCTGGTCTTCCAGATTCGACAGAAACGCCTCGATGGTGCTCTTCGTTTCACGACGCAAGTCGGTCGTCTGGTTCTGGCCCACAACATCACCGAAGCTTGCCGCTATGGTCAGCGACAGATAGTTGGTCATGCGGGTGTAGGTGTCATCGTTCTGGCTCTGCACCGAACTGGTGTTGCGGCCTGATCGCATGCCGAAGTAATTACCACCTGGGCATGGGTTGGTGATGACGTCAAGACGAGCTGAGTTGATCGCCCCAATCTCTGAGATTGAGTACGCCTGATTAGCCAGTTGGCGCTGTGTCGCGATAATGGTGCTGATTTGCTTGTTCAGCGTGGAAATATGCGGTGACCGGGACGCGATATTCGCCGCCTCAACCGTTGCAGGGGCAACCATGCGGTTAACGCCGTTCACGGTGTCTTTCCAGTAAGGCCAGTCGCCCACAATCGCCTTAAAGTGCCAGTCATCGACGCCTGCGGTGTTCAGTAAGGTGCTAAGCGCGGAATAAGTCGTGCCTGCGGTGCCCTGGCTGATGGCAAAGGAACCTTCTCCGGTAGCGAATGTCGCCATCGTAGGCCATGCGGTTGTGTCGGTCAGGTCGACGAGGTTAATCACCTGCGAGTTGGTACCGCGCAGCGCGTACATCCCTTTACGGGTTGTGCTGGTGCCGTCAGTGCCCAACAGCGTGGTGTCGGTGATGGTTGTTGCGCCATCGGTGCCGCCAGCCATGGTGTAGGTCGAAGCCACGTTGGGAAGTGCAGTACCTGTGCCGATGGTTGCGATCGCCAGTTGGCTCGCACTGCGAACGCTGGTCTGACCGTTATTCACCGCGCTGACGATGTTCTGCCACAGCGCCGCACCCGTACCGGTGATGTTATCGAAGACCTCAGCGCTTTGGCCCGGCAGGTTGATCGTTAGCTTGTAAGAGTTAACCGCAGTACCAGCCGTAATCGCCGCCTGAATCGTATTACCGCGCGTGCCGGTGTAGATAGCGGTCAGCGTCATGCCCGTTGCAGGAGTGCTTGCCACGTCTTTCAGTGCGATGCTTGCCGCCACGTCAGTGCCATCGGTGACGCGCACGCAATTCAGGTTGCTGGCGCCCAACTGCAGCGAGATAGAAACCGCCGAAGACAGGTCATATTTGCGCACCTGCGGCGAGCCAAGATAAAGCGACTGGTCTGTGTCAGAGCCAATCAGGAACGCGCTGTTAACCGGCCCCCAACTGCCAATGCCGACAATACCCAGGCCGTCAGTCGCAACGCCATTGATGTATCGCGTTTTCGGCGCAACCACCTGCACATACAGGTCAGGTGCTGTCAGCGCCGTAGTGTTCAAACTGCCAGATTGGTAAATCGGCATTTTCTTCTCCAGATAAAAAACCCGCCGAAGTGGCGGGCTGTGGTGTTGCTGAGGGAGGCTTACGCGGCGCGTTTAATTACATAGATGGCCTGCTCACCTTCAAGAACCTCTTTGATGGTGGCGGTATCTGTGATTTCCTCGCCCACCTGGTAATCACCGAAGGCGTGACGCACAACGAGGATGTAGCCAAGTGATTCTGTTTTTGCGGCAGAAGTGGTCGCCGCTGGTGTTGATGCCGGCGTGCTGTCGTTGTCAGCCATGAATTACTCCAGGAAGGTTTTAATCGGGTTGCCCGAGGTGTCGGTCACATTCATAACCGGTGCGACAACCTGCGGCGCAGAGATGGATTGCGTAGTGGCGTAGTTGACCGTGTAAATCAGGTCACGCCGGTACACCAGATAGTTTTCACTGGCATCAGAGTCGAATTGCCGGGTGTAGAGCATCATTGAAGGCGCACCATCACCCAACGATATATTGCTGGATTCAGACAGCATCCCATCAACGGCAGAAGCAATGAGCACGCGCATGGCTGGCGTTGGCGCCCAGATGGTTATCTGGAAATCCTTGGCCTGCCTGCGAAGTTCCCGCATCGCCACACCTACACCACCGGTGCGAGCCACAACTGAGCTACCACTTGCCAGCGTGATGACTGCACCGCTACTGTTTGCGCCCGGTATCTGGTTCGCCATCGCAGTGGCCACGGTCATCAGCGTGTCACCCGCCTGCACCGGATAGTGATAACCAACACCGTCAATCAGGAAATACACGTTTGTCGGCACTGATACGGAGCCAGACAGCGTGATGATTAACCCGTCAACGGTGGCAATCATCGGCGGCTCACCCTTCTCAACCACCCGGTAAGGCCTGCCTAACTCACTACCAATCTTCCTTTCAGACGGCAGCGCCCAGATGGATATGTGTGCGCCACTGGCGTTGATATCCTCCTGTAGCACGTTAGGGACGGGCCAGCCAGGGTAAATTTTGATGGTAGATCCGGTAATGCTGGGTTCCGATGTGCCGTTTGGGTAAACCGTGGAGGCGATCATCCCGGCAATCGTGTTGCTTACATCAGATGAATCAGCCATATCACACCAGTGCCTGCATTGCGGTTATGCGCCAGCCCATATCAGAGAGTTCAGCGCTGGAAATGACGTATCGGCGGCCAATGTCGTCGGTAATGATGTCACTGGTGCGCAGAACGATGTCGCCGAAGTTCGGGAACAGGATCGCGTACCATGGCGTTTTAGCATCAGCGGGCAGATTGACGGGGCTTTTCTCCCCTTTCGTACCCTGCAGGATGCTGGCAGGCCACCCAGACATGATCGCCACTTCATTTGCGGCCGTTGTTCCGCCATAGCCCTGCACACCACCGCCACCGGGTGCCTGTGACGTTCTCAGCACACTGATAGTGCGATTGGTCTGCACACAGTAAATCGGCAGCGTGGTTTGCATTGCAGCAACGAAGAACGTGCCATCCTCCGGCGAAACCAGAAAATCACCCGGTAGAAACTCACGCCCGTCAAAAACGCCAAGCCAGGTGGCCTGCCCGTATTTATTGGGCGCGCTGTAAGTGAAGTTTGTGGTGAAAGAGGCTGGCAGGGTTTGCAGGACAACCGTCTGTAGAGGATTAAACGCACTGTCAGCGCGATATTGCTGTGCACTATAGCCAATGCGCTTCGCCGCCTTACCGTAGCCGATGTAAACCTTTTCTCTCAGCTTCGCAGCATCCATTTCAGCACCTGACTATCTGCGTGGTCCCGCTACCAAGCGCAGGCCCGGGCGCGATACCAATGAAGCCGCACAACTCACGACGCCACTGATTAAACAGCCGCGTGCGGTCGCGCACTTCGTTGACGTTTCGCTTCCAGACCGCCGCCTGATCCGTATCGAGGTTGTCACCTGCACCGGTAATGGCGGATTCAAGCGTTTTTAACGTGGTGACATAATTCACCACCACGGACTCTTCCTCAGCGCTCAACGTTGAAAGGCGGTGATAAAGCGTCTGCCAGGCACCTGAGGACACCCAGCCGTAAGCCATATCGCTGGTATCCGTGGCAGGAATATCACCCTGCATCGGATAGCCCATAAATCGGCGCACATCCACAAGTTGACTGGCAGTCAGCATTATTCAGCCTCTTCCTGTTTTACCGCCCAGCCACCTGAGTAGTAGTTTTTCACTTCTTCAGGATGCACCTGAGCGGTGTGCGGTGCCGGATGAACTTCCGGATCACGCACCATCGTTACGAACGCAACGGATGAGGCATTTTGCACATCAGCGCCAGCCTCGGCGTTGGTGCTGGTTGTGACTTCACTGCCCTCAGCAATGACCTCAGGCGTGTTGTCTTCGGTTCCGTCAGCTTTCTTAGCCATGTTTATCTCCGGATTGAAGCCGCCGGTTTCCCGGCGGGTTAAGGATTAGCCCAGCAGCAGTGCGGTGTGCTCAGGCTTGATGTTGGCGCAGCCCCACGCGGCGGCAATCTCGTAATGCACGCGCTTGTACTGGCGGTACATGGACACTTCGAACGCCATGCCGGTACGCGGATCGGTGATGGTAATGCGGTCATCGGCCATATCACCTTCCTGCGGCAGCGCCGGTGCGCGGGTTGCCAGCAGAATCGCTGAACGGCTGAACGCGAAGTTGGCGGTAAAACTGGCCGCCAGCGTAACGGTGGCACCGGTCGCCACGTTTTCACGCAGGCCCGGCGCACCGATAGCCAGAGAACCACCTGACAGGACGCTGGTCACCACATACTTGTAGTTGCCGATAGTGATGATATCGCCAGCCAGAATGGTGCCGGTACCGGTCTGTACAGGGATGATAGTGGTGCCAACGGTCAGTGCGCCGTTAGTCACATAGCTTGCGCCGGTGCCCGGGGCGTGAGTGACCACACCTGCGGATTCACGCACCTTGAAGCCGTGAAGCTCCAGCAGCGTACCCTGAGCGCGCAGCTCGTCGGTGCCTGCTTCGTTCGCTTTGGTGAGTTGCGCCAGCGTACGCAGGTTTGCACCCGCCGTGGTGTCGATAACACACTGCAGATCGCTCAGCGGTGCGCCGTTATCAGACAGGATTTTGCGGACCTGTGCGGTATCGCTCAGGTTGGTTGCAAATGGTGTGCTGCCAGCAGTACCAGCGGCGCGGGATGAATTCAGTGCCAGTTTACCCAAGTCTGACTCCATCTCGTTGACCAGCGTACGCATTGCCTGCGCAATCTGATTGCGGCGGATATTGGCGTAGCCCGGGCCGTTGTTCACGCCCTTCTGCTCTTCACCCGTCCAATGGAACGGCACCATGCGAGACTTCTGAATGGTGAATGGCGTGTTGCCGATGTTCTGGTCACCGGTGTTTGGTGGCAGCTGACCGGGCACTACATCCTGCGCAGCAGCGGCAGGTGCAATCGGGATGCGGATCGCTTCGCCCACCGCTGCACGTTCTGCAGAGGGGTCCAGCGTAACAGCAGGGATGAAACCGGTCAGTTCGCGGGACACGATATCGCGCGCCGCGAACAGATCAGGGATAAGGCCGGTGAGGTTGTTAGCCATTCAAGTTCTTCCTGTTAATCAGTAATAGTGACACCGGCACCGATCTGGCTGCTCTGGTCCTGAGGACTGAGCGACTCAAACTGCGCACGGCTGATAGTTTTGCCGCCCGTACCACCATTGCCACCACTGGAGCCGCCGCCTGATGCGCCGGTGCCTTTGAGGATTTGGTCTTTGTACGGGTAATGTTCGACGAGGATGCCCAGCGCTTCATCGAAACCAGCCGGTTCACCGGGGTTGCTGGCGCTGAAAATCTTGTTGCCTGCTTTGTCGTAGGCGATGACGCTGTCACCTTCGAGTTTGAAGCTTGAACCGAAGCGTGATTCCACCATGTCGGCAGGAATGTTCAGCTTGTCGGCAATGAACTTCGAACGTGCGAAGCTGCCCCCCACTTTTTCAGCAATCAGACGGCCACTGAGGTCGTCGCGCTCTTTAACGATGGGCGCATACTTATCTTCAACTGCCTTGATCGCTTCTGCGCGGACCTTTTCGACTTCACCGGCATCCACCAGTTTTTTGTCGTCGAGGTTTTTGATGACTTCCAGCGCTTTGATAGCCGCTTTCGGGTCGGCAATGCCTTCAAACGCTTTCAGGGATGTCTCCGCCGCTTCCGCGCGCTCACGATGAGATTTGGCCTCACCGTTAAGGCGTGAAATTGACTGGAGGGTGCCTGGTGCGTCAAAAGCAATTTCTTTGCCGTCATCGTTCACGTAGACAGGTTTGCCATCGGATACGACCACATGGCCGTTTTCGTCGAGTTTCAGTTTCATAGCGGGTTATCCAACCTTATCGGTGAGCCATCCGGCCCGTTTCGCCGTTCCGCATCCGCAGATTTCGGCAATAAAAAAGGCCCATGCGCGAGCGTGAGCCTGTGTCTGTCTGGCTGAGGGTCAGCCGGTCAGTGTTGTCTTGGTTTCACCCGGGCGAGGTGCCTGTTTAGCAATACGCGCCTGCTCATCAGCCCAGTTAAGTTCGATATCAATCAGCCCACGGCGTTGCATCTCGTTAAACAGCGTCTCATTAGAGAGAGCATTTGCGACATTCATATCCATGAGCAGTGTTGCTGATGCCTCTGCAAGCGTGGCAGCGCCAAAGTCGCGGAAGATGGTGACTGTGCCGCCGTCTTTCTCTTTAATCCACTCCGCCGCATATTGCAGGGCCAGATTAGCCGCATCAGTCAGGTCGCCTACAATGCGCTGTAACGCGCAGGTGCCTGCCTCGTTGTCAGCAACAGTCTGTGCGACCGTCTGACGTCCAGGCTTGATGACGAGTAACTCAGCGCCAATCTGACGCATGAGGTCTTCAAGGTCGCGCAGATCGGTGCGTCCTGCCTCAATCGCCTTGCCGGTGTGCTCGACGTATTTTAAATCGGCATTTTCGTCATCAACGAAAACCGCTGATGAGGCACCAATCGATAGCGGAGTATCAGAAGGCATGCATTTACCGAACAGAATTGGTACACGTGCGACATGCAAAATAGTCTGCTGATCGCTACGTGACTGCCAGTGCTCGATGTTGAGGAAAGCAAGCTGTGCCAGTGGCGGACGGGATTGCATGAACCCGCGCTTATCACCGTAGACCGGAACAAACGTAATTTTATTCAGGCTGGTTACGCCCTCTTCATGCAGCTGCCACTCCATGACATTCGAAGCATTGAGCTTTTGGCGATAGATGCGCCACCGGCCCGGATTCAGCACCCGGACCTGCTCAATCTCCTTCACGACAAACTCATTTTCCGGATCACGCTCACTCACCGTCTCGACAAAGCGAAGCATGGTAAAGGTTTCGCGGCCGTCAATACGCTTTGAATCGAAATCGAGCAGGCTGTTTGCCCCAATTTTTGCAAAGTAAGGGCGCAGGCCGCGCCTTTTCTCTTCAGCCACCGAAAGGTTGCCTTCGGTTGGCGGGTGCTCAACCAGAATGCCGCAGATACCGTTAGCCACAACCTCCTCACAGATATCAGCCAGGAAAGAATGCAGGTTGGTGCCCTGCTGATCGATATCCGGAAACATCTGCTGGATGCGCTCAGGCACCTTTTTCTCATCCCACGATACAGGGCGAGAGAATGGCTTACCGCTGAGAACTTCAACTGTTCGAGAGAAAGCTGGAAACAGCGTGGCCGTAGCGAGGCGGTTTTTATAAAAGCCCTCGTCTTCATTGGGCCACTTTGGCAGATATGTTTTGCCCGCATCACGCATGGCTGAAGTGCCGCCCAGCAGAGCGGCGATCATCGGCCAGCAACCGGCAATGGCCTCGATTTTTGCGGACCGCTTGCGAACGTCATTACTCATTGTGATTTCCGGTTAAGCAGAGAAAGGTCTGACGGTTACGCCTTTCGGCTGGAACAGTTCGGTGATTGCCCAGACCAGCGCATCAAGGCGGTCAGGTGACTTCTTGGCAGTAGCTGGCACGTATTCCATGAGCTGATTTTCCAGCGTGTAGAGATTGCCGCGATGTGACACCCGGCCCTGCTCATACAAAGCAGATATTGGCTCAGCGCGGGCATACTTACCTTTGCTGGCGTGTACCCTGATGATGCGACCGGTATACCCAGCATTGCGCAGCGTATCCTCGGCCATATCACCACCCTGGTTGGTTTCGATCACTATCGCTTCAGCGCGGTGCTCGTTGTAAGCCCATATGGCTTTTTTTGCCCAGCCGTTTGGAGAGAATTTACCGGAGTAGTCGCCATCGACTGAGAAAAGGCGCTCATTACCTTTTCCGTAGGAACTGGCGGCCACGATACCTGTTTCATCGCTGTCCTCATTGTTTACTGCCTGAGGGTCAATCGCGATAACAGTACGGGTCGCTTCTATGGAGATTTGCAGCGCGTGAGCGCTGGATATCATCGCCTCGTTCCATAGCGCACCTTCAGCATTGAAGCGG
Source organism: Pantoea sp. ME81 (assembly GCF_903970985.1). Classification (NCBI taxonomy): domain Bacteria; kingdom Pseudomonadati; phylum Pseudomonadota; class Gammaproteobacteria; order Enterobacterales; family Erwiniaceae; genus Pantoea; species Pantoea sp. ME81. Next base: position 23,174 of record NZ_CAJCKS010000004.1, read on the forward strand.
CGAGGCTTCTGCATATACTGCGCTTCAGCAGTTCGTCGATGCGAGAACAGCGATACGCGGTGAGTTTCATTGTGCTTGAAAGGCCATAACCAGCCATCAGGCAGGCCATGATTAATCGGTATTGCGTGAGTGTTTTCCGGGTAAAGCGCGCTGTATGACTGGCTGTTGTCGATAATCACCGGGAGGTTCAGGTGATGCCACTCTTCCCCGCTTCCGCCCCGCAGCAGGTAGCCGCTCAGGTCGTGATAGTGAATGCGCTGCATGATCACAATCATCGGCGTTGTTTCGACGGCCAGACGTGATTTGATGGTTTCGTTAAAGCGGTTATTCACACCGTCACGCACGATTTCGCTATAGGCGTCATCAGGCTTTACCGGATCATCAATAATCAGACTGCCCTGCCAGCCCGGCTCCATATGCCCGGCACGAAAGCCGGTAACCTGCCCCGCTGCTGAGGAAGCATAAACGCCGCCGCCGTATTCGTTCCACCACATTGCCTTACTGTCTGCGTCATCGCGCAGCGCCATGGGCCACATCGACTGATAAGCCTTCGACTTAATCATGGTGCGGGCAGTTGATGAGTTCAGCAGGGCAAGATTGTGCGAGTACGACAGGTGCATGAAGCGCGCACGGCGATTCAGTGCCAGCCCGCGCCCCATCATGTTGATGGTTGCCAGTTCCGTTTTGGTGTAGCCAGGCGGAACGTTGATGATAAGGCGGGTTATCTCACCGCTGATTACGCGATCGAGCGTTTGCTGAATCACTTTGTGGTGCGGGGCGACAATCATCTTGCCGCCGGTGCGCTGCTTGAAGAAGTAACGGGCGTAGTACAGCCCATCCTCTTCGCACTCTAAGCGGCGCGCATAATTCTTCTGCTCAGCAGTCGTCATCCTCCAACATCTCCCGCCGCGCAGCTTTGTATTCGTCTTTGGTCAGCGTTGCCGACTCGATTGGTCCGCCATCCTTGCCCGTATGTTCCACCTTCTGCTTATTCGTGTAAGCGTCACCGCACTCTTTCGCGGCCTGTTCAATCAGGGTTGCCGCCAGCGCCATGTTTCGCATGTTCTCAGCCTTGGTCATCATTCGGTCAAGCGTGCGAAGGCGATACGCCTTGTTGGCGATCGGGATGTCAGTGATTTCGGTCTGGAAGCGCTTTCGGGTCGTGTTAAATAAGTCGACCCACTTCTGACTCAGGCTCTTCGCCATCGCGTTAGCCGGGTCATACGCTGACACCTGCTGGCGGGTGACGGTAACCTTGAAATTCTCTTTTACAAGCTCGATCACCTTTGCTGGCGTGTCGTAGCATGCGAGAGACTGAACGATGAAGGCTTTAACCTCTGTCGATAGAGCTGCCACAGGTCACCTCCATGACAAAGCAGATAAAAGTTACGCCAGTTTCATCAGGCACGTTCCGCATGCCCTGGCTATGTCGAGGTTTGCCACTTCTGCCGGGTTGGCAGCGGCATTAATGAGTTCCTGCACATCAGCGCTTGCACCATAGCGACGAACCACTCCAGTGAATTCTTCGACATCGTGTCCGCGCATGCACAGCTTGGGTAATCCCGAGTCGCGGTAGAATTTCGGTGCGCCAAACTCATCGGTAGCCTGTGCAATGTGATAAAGCTCATGCTCTACCAGTGCACAGAATTCGAGGTCGCTACATTGTGAGCAGAAGTCACCTGCCAGCGTGATGATGAAGTCAGGTTTATGCCCAAACCACTCATAGAGTTGCTGCTCCATTCTGGCCTTCTGCCATCCTCCGGCGCGCATCATTACCTCTTCAGCCTGACCGAGTACGGTACGACCCTGTTTGGTGAATGCGGTAGCCGCCCAAAGGAAAGCTATGTCAGCCTCAAGCAAATGCATATGATCCGGGTTATGCAGCACACCATTTTCACTGATGATTTGCTCTATAACCCACTCATGTACGCCAGTTGCCGGGGTAAGTTTGATATAGGGTGCAAACTCCTCGACAAATTCGATGGGAGGGAATGGGCGATTTGAGATTACGTCATCACTTGCCATATTCACTCCAATAAAAAACCGCCCGTAGGCGGTTATGGTTACTTATTCTCAATTGCTGCTTGTATCTTATCCGCAATCTCACCAATGAGGGCGCTTAATTGCTTCACCTCATATTCATGATTTCTAGGGCCTGATTCTGTGGAAAGGCTTGCCTTAATTATATCGACAGCTACGGAAACAGCGATCAAGCGTTGATGCTCTGAATGTTCCCCGCCCAATGGCGTCGAATAATAGTTTTCTAACATACAACCTCCTTTTCATAAGTGGAGGTTACACATTAGCGTTAGGACCAGTCTGAGTGAAGAAGAATTAATCATCATCGGGTGCACTCGCAAATGCACCCTGTGATGATCAGGCCAATCCCTGCTTTACTGCTTCATCTTTGGCTATGGACTTTGCCAGCCTCATAAACACTGATGCCAGCACATAGACGATAGCTGTCACAATCCATCCACCCCAGGCGAAAAGCACTGTCATGCCAATGAAGGTTACCCAGCCGAAAAGTTTATCCGGCAGCGATTTCTTCTTGCCAGCATCCGCAAGAGCCTTCTCATAAATATCTCTTTGCTTGCCTGTTGCTTTCTCATAAAGGACGGCTGCGGCTATAGTCACAAACCCAACTGGGATTGCCAGAATGCATAGCATCCAGTTAATTGCTACGCACAAGGTCACGAGGCCATCGACCTGATATGTCAATCCATATGCCATGCCTGCAATCATTAAGATTGTGATGACGTACGCTAATAATTTTCCCTTCATGCTGCTTTTCCTTCCATTAGCGCCACCATGTCTGGGTTGGCTAACTGCTGAATGTGATCGTGCTCAACGGCCAATACGCGTTTCTCTTTCTTACGCTCGTTCATCAACCGACTTCCGATTGTTCCTTTAAGCTTTGACCGCGTTTCTTTGATGGCGAACCGGTGCTGCGCTTCCTCGCCAATCGCGGCGCGGCGACTTATTTGCTCTGCCATCCAGTTGAAAGCGGAAATGTAACTCTCTTTAATTGCCGTAGCTGCATGACCTGTGAATCCCATTACCAGCATCATCCAGCCATCTCTGGTCACGTTGTACATCAGGCGCATCTCGCCTTTCTTATCGATGTATTCAACGGGCTCATAATTGAGCCGGCTAAAATTAGGCGAGCACTCGACCTCCAGTCGCTTGATGGCGCGAAGGACGTTTTTATGCGCCTTACCAAAATACTCAGCCACTTTGAGCGATGTGGTGATCACGCCTCGCTCAGATGGCATCACCATTTGTCGAAAGTCAAAAGCGGGAATAACTGACGGATTATTCATTGCGTTTACCTTTTAGAAAGTGAGCCTGTTCGCACAGAAAAGCCGCCCGAGAGAGGTCGCCACCTATAACGGCAATTCTCAGGCTCGCTTACTGAAAGACTCTCGTTGAGATGCGCTGCGACGCGCGTTGGTTACTTCGGGCACAAAAAAGCCCGACCGAAGTCAGGCTCTTGTTAGCTGTATGGGTGACGTTTCACTTCAAGCATTGCTCGTTGATGTACTGCTGCAATCCGGCTATTTGCTTTCCGGCGGTTTCGATTCGACTTCTGAGGGTCCAATAATTTTGCTCAGCGGCGTCAGTAAGTCGGGGGCTGGCTGCATCAGTTGTGCCGGAGGTGGTGGAGGTTTCGCACCTTGCGTTGAGCTGCAACCGGCGCTTGCCAGTAGCAACATCATCACGCAACTGGTCGATAGTCGCTTGAGCACTGGCTAACTCCTTTGAGTACTTAGTATCAAGCGCAGCAACATCACGCTGTCGCACCGTCATGTCGTCAATCGTTTGCAGCCGAGAAGTAGCCAGGCTGTCAGCGGTGACGTACTGGCCGTGGTAATAACTGGCTAGCTTAGCCATCCCAACGCAAAAGAGGATCACCGCCAGCGCGCCGAATATCTTCCAGTACTTAGCAATCCACACCATCATTCACCTGCCGGGGCTGCCTGGATGATTACGGATGAAGGGTCTTTTGAACCCTTCTGCACGGCGTTCGGATCAATCGAAATTGAGCATTGCTTGCTGTTACGCAGAAACTCGTTTTCCTTCTGTAATGCACTGGCGTTCTGTTCCGCTACCGAGCGGCGTCGGGTTTCTTCATCCAGCAACTTTGCCAAACTGTCGAGGCGCTTGGTAATCGGCTCCATCTGGTCAGCGAACTTCATGTTGCGATCGTTAGCCAGGAGGAACTGTTCACGCAGGCGTGAATTACGCTCGGTCAGGTTGACGTTGTCATACCAGAGCTTGCCGACAAAGCTGATGATGATTACCGAGAAGATTGCCGGGATGAAGCGGCGGTATCGTGCCATTCGTGCTTTACCTGTCATAGGAGCACCTGCAAAGCTTTTTCAGTGCGAGCGCGGCGATCTGACAGGCCATTTGAACCGCCATTAATGACGCGGGTCAGGCCAGTAATGTCGTCGTGGTCGGCGTACTGATTACAGTTATTGTCTTTCCAGAACCAGCCAGCGGAACGGGCGGCGTTAGCATCCTGCAGAAGCAGGTCAGGATTATCCAGCAGTGGAAGCCCCAGTGCTTTACCGCACGCTTCGTAATTGGCACGGAAAGTGATTTGCTTCAGTCCACGACCGCGGTATTTCCAGCCGTCACCGTTGAGGTTATTACCGTAGCGACCGCCATAGACCAGATTGGCAATAGCAGCCTGACGCTCGGAAGAAAGAGATGCTGCACCAGGCTGGCGGCCAAGTTGCTGGCGCTGAGCCGGCGTCAGTCGTGAGTTGAAGATTTTCAGACCTTCCACGCTGTAATTCAGGCTTTCCGATACGCGGGTGAACCCGGCTGATTCAGTGCCGATCTGCGCAATGAAGTAAGCCTGACGCTTTGGCGTATCAATACCGAACTCTTTCATGGCGGCGGTGATGTGCGGAAACCACTTATCAGCCAGCGCATCATTGATACCGGCAGCATTCTTAAACTGGTCACGGGTCATCATTCAGCAACTCCTGTATCTCCAGCAGCTTTCTGCAGGAAACGCTTCTCAAGGGCTTTAATAAGGGATGAGCCAGACCAGCCTGCCATTCCGCAGATTGCCCCTGTCACTTCCTGAGGCCAGTTCCAGTAAGTCGCCAGAAGCATCATCAGGAAGCCAGCAAACACGGATACGATTAGTTGAAGGCAGAGCGTGCGCCAGCTAAAGGCATCACCACTCAGAACCTTATAGGCATAGGCCGCTACCGAGCCGAGCACTGTCATGCCCAGCGCGATCAGCGCGGCAATTAAGCCAGGATCGGATTTGTAAGGCATATTTTTCATATCCACCCCCGGAACGGGGACTTGTCCAATTAGGAATTGTCTACTTTCTGAACTGGACAAATCCGGTTAGCTTTTGAGTTGTCGAGACCTAAAAGCCCGGTTGCCGTTGGGTAGCCAATGAGAAAGAATCCGCCTGAGTGCGGATTTTTTTATGGATAAAAGAGCGCGCATCCCCACATAGCCAGGGAAAGTTTGATTTGGATTCGGGATGGCGCTAAAGCAGCAAGGCCAGCTTTGTGGCTGACCTTGAAGTTAGGTGCGGGTGCCACCCCGCTGTATTGGCGTGTTATTCAGTAATCTCACGCAATCGCAAAAGAGCGTGATTTTGAGATTTGGCGGGCAAGGCAGGATTCGAACCTGCGACCAATCGGTTAACAGCCGAACGCACAACCGCTGTGCTTCTCACCCGGATTTCAGGCAATAAAAAAGCGCCTTCGGCTGGTAACCGTGGCGCTTCTTGGCTCTCACTTGTGATGGAGTGCTTGTTACTCACTGACTTCTGACGCGAGTATAGCAGAAATCTACCAGGTCCAAGTGACGTTTGCAAGTCGCCGCAATACTTTTTTGCGACTTTTCGCATTTACGCCGCAATATCGAGTTTTTTAGGCTCGCTATTAGCCATGATTCCGTGATAAACCGCCGCTTCAAGTAGTTGCCTGCACCAGCGAACTCTGGTCTTGCTATTCTCGATGTGAAGTCCGGAGACCTTAGTTATGTACTCGGCAATTTCTTGCGCGCATTTGCGGTCGCAGTAGTATTTAATTGCCACCTGTCGGATAGGATTGCTGGGCGCAAACGTTCGACACATTACTGATTCAACCAGGTCGGCATCTTCTTGCTCGTTGGCGCGGTCAAGGAGGTTGCCTACACTGTTCTGCGGATTGATTATCTGCCAAGCCTTTGTGAATAACTCATCGCCGGAATAACCCTGCTTACTGAGATTGGTGATCACATCCATAATGCTGCTCGACTCCCGTTCATTCCACTCTTTGCGAATCATCAATCGACCAAGAATGTTTATGGCCCCAGATGGCCCTTCATATCCGCCGTATTTCGCACCCCATGCATCCAGCATGCATCGCGCCCACAACGACTGGGTTGGTGTAAGGAGCTTAACCGGTGGCAGGTGTCGCTTCTTCAGATCGGATTTGCGCATGACTTGCGCCAGCTGTGCCAGTGCATCACTTTGCATATCTAACCCCCATGATTTTCGCTGTGTGCTTGATGATCCGGTAATCAACCGGGAAGGTGTCTCGGCTTCTCAGCATTCGCAATAGCCGCCATTTATCGCGAAGATATTCGGCGATCATTTCTTCCTCCGCTTTGGTTGTGCGTCCCACGACTGAACGTGTGCTGGCTGGATGGTTGGTGAAATAGGCTTGAAGTTGAGCAATAGCCTGAGCCACTTCTCTTTGAGGTATACGGTCATCGTCTCTACCACCCAAAAACGAATGTTTTGAAGAGCAGCGCCGCAACCAGCCACGGCAAGCAGCCCGCACAAAAAACGCTGACCAGATAAGCTGCGACCTTCCTCTTGAACCCGAGGGTGCTGAAAGAAGGCATCTCATTTGGTTCATCGCCGTACTTGATGCAAATCGCCCCCATTAAGACGAACATGAGAATTGTCCATGTCGCCCCTATTGCGTTAACGATTGTCATGCTGCTTCGCTCCTTTGTTTGATCAGCTCGCGTGTTTTTTGCCGGTAGTGCGCCGCCAGTTCCTGCAACTCTTCCCGCGTCCACTTGATAACCGGGTGCGGGCCCATGAGGCGATCGAAAGCTTCCTGCCCGATTTTCTTGATCAGGTTGGGTGTGTAGTTTTCGATGTTTCCGGATAGGTGCTGATTGCAGGGAACGCACTGCTTATGGCAGTTGGTTTCGTCGTAACGTGTGGCCGGTGATGCGCCGCGGGTGCGGTAGTGGCCTGCGTCATATTTCCCTTCATGAAAACGCCCACAACTGATGCATGGTGCTTCTGCGTCACGGGTGCGGATGTATTCGTTGAAAGCGGATTGTGCTTGTTTATGGAAGTGACTGAGGGGCTGTAAGGCTAACTTGCGGATCTTGGTGTGGCGCTTCTCTTGCTGGGTTTCTTCTTTTCGTCGTCGTTCTGTTTCCTGAATCGACTTCTGCCGGTCTTTCTCCCTTTTGGCTAATGCGATTATCGTTCCACATTCTGGGCTGCACCACGTTTGATTCTGGAAGGCTGGATGGAACCATTCGCGGCAGTCTGGGTTTTTACATCGCCGCCTGACTTTGCGCATCGCTTCCTCCCTGCACCTGGACAATGGTTAGCAGATTGCCAAACACCGCGCCGGTATCGATGTAATTCAGATTCCCCGCTTTGGCTGCGAGCTGAATAGGTGTGTGCCCGAAGTAAAATGCATCCGCACCTTCAATTCCTGCGGGCTGGCCCTCAGTCAACGCATTGAACCGCGCCCGATCCCAAACCGCTCTTTGCTTGTCGATTTCGCCACCAAACTCATAAACGTCTGAAGGGTAATCGGCATGCGCAATCACGATTGTCTTCTCATTGGTTGCCAACTCAATAACGTAAGGCAGGAAACTCGCCCTGAGGATCAGCTTGTGAGCCTGCATCATTTTCTCTTCATCGAGATAGCTAAACCAATCGCCGCCGTTATGGAACCAAAGCAGTCCATCCGTTTTGCCAGTCATCGCCTCGATAGCCATCTGCTCATGATTGCCGCGCACGCATGCAAACCATTCCTCTCGGATTAGCTCGAGGCACTCCAGGCTTTGCGGACCACGGTCAATCAGGTCGCCCACTGAAATCAGTAAATCCCGATCTCGGTCGAACTGCAGTTCCTCGAGTTGTGTCATCAGGCGGTTAAAGCAGCCATGCAGATCACCTACGATGAAGATGTTCCGGTGTTTGCTTCCATCAATTCGCTGATAAATTTCAGCCATTATCGTTCTCTCCGTGCATTCTGAAGTTGTCGTCTTGCATCCAGCCGGCGCAGCAGCGGTCGCAGGCATATACCCACTCCGGCGGCAGTGGCGCACCGCAACCAGCGCAGTTGATATTTGGCGTATCGCCAGATGGCGTGGATCGGGACGTAGTCGAAGTGTTCGAAGTACCAGGTGTCTTCTTCGCAGGTTTCACAGCTCACCCCAAATCGATATTTGTCCTCGCTGGTGAGAACGGTCCTGCAACTGCAGCAACGCTTACTGCCAGCATTTCTGCTCATAGGTGTGGTCTCTCCGTGGTGGATAATTACCCTGAGGCAAAAGCGCGCTTACCAGCCATAGGCGGGGATCTGCAGCGAGTGTCTTTCGGGTCTGGATATTTCGGGAGGCGTATCGGGTGAGAAGTTCTTCTGCGGTTTCGGCGTTTACTGGCTCATGAACAAACCATGTTTTCTTCATTCACAGCCTCCTTGCGATGACCGCGATTGCCATTGGTTACCATGAGGACGCCGTTAACGACGATGTGCGCCTTGCACTCAAAGTCCCGTGAATATCGCTTTACCGTGTGCCGGGTTACGCCAAACAATCTGCTGACCTCAGACATGTTTCCTCTGGCCTTTATCAGCATCTGAGGGATAGATGTGCGTTGTGGTGTCATGCTGACCTCACTTGTGCGAGCAGGCGGTCTACCTGCAGAATCCGACACGTAGCCCGGCACTGTTCAAATATGCGGTTCCCAGATGTGCCTACGTTAAACACCAGGCCTTCCGGCTCACCCTCTGAAAGCCAGCACTCAAAGCTTTTGTGTTCCCCACTGCGGCGCACGACGCCATCGCTCACAAGCTTCATCAGTGCCAGTTGAGAGGCGTTGCGTGAGAACCCTAAGCTTTCTACATGGCTGTGAATCTGATTTGAGGTGGTGCGGCGAACATCACTTAGATGATCCTCGATGGCTTGCCTTGCGGTCATGCTGCCGTCTGTTTTCTGGATGGTCAGGTTTCTCATCTGCCTGAGGAACGCTGGCGACTTCTTCAGGCCCATAGACCGCGCTTTACCTTCAATGCCTTGTCGGGTTTTACCGAGCATGGCTGCTATCAGGTCGTTGGGTAGGTCGGAGTAATCGTGGCTAAGGAGTTCAGTTTCCTGCCGCGTCCATAGCGAGTATTTCTTAGGCATTCTGTTTGTCCTTCAGTTTTTGATAATCGCTGTCGTGCGGGATAGTCAGCACCAGGCCGAATTGTGCGCACCACTGTTCAACCTGATTCAGAAAGAAATGCATATCTCCCGTATCAAGGCTGGATGTGTGGCGTGGTTCGTAGGTGGTGACCTTCTCACCGGTAACGAAGTCGGTGTAAGTGATTTCTTCGCAGCCAAGGTAAGTGCGCTTGAGGTTGCGCTTTACCCAGTCGGGCGTTGCGTCGGTGCGTCCGGATTTAATCAAGTAGCTGCTGATTTCGCCGAGCCACATGTGCAGAAGTGAATTTTGTGAAAGGCTACGCTTCTCTTTCCACGGCTTCAGAGTAAGCCGGTAGCATTCTCCGGATTCGAGCAGCGGGAATAACTCGTGCCCAATGGCGTTGAAATTACCTCTATGAAGCTTCAGGCCCTCTTTCGGTATCTCCATTTCGTGCCTCAATCATTTTCTGCACCAATGCCAAAGCCTCATCAGCGATGCGCTTGGTCTATGGTGTAGGGTTGGTGTCGTGGATGCTGTCTATTAGTTCGTAGAGATTGCGGAGTGGGTCAGGTCTGAGGTGGATTACGTTGCTCATCTGCGCTTTCTCCATGGCGTTCGTCTCTTGGTTTGCCACGGCTCGAAGTCACGAAAAGGCTTTGCGAGCCAGGGATTGTTTCTGTTTGCTTTCTCCTCCATTGCATCAAACATCTCAATCACTTCGCGAGTGGACATGACCGAAAGTGCATCGATGATGCTTACAAACCTAACCTCCCTGCTGGTTTCCCCATCTCCACTTTCACGGCAATCATCGCCGTTGGTTTGGATTGTCATAAATCCTCCGGCGCGGCAACTTGGTACTTTTTGAAATCCTCATCGCCGGTTTCGTTATGAGCCAGGTTTCCGACTTTGTTGGTGTGGAATTGGCCTTTTGGCAGGAAGACGCGAGGAAATGCATTGTGCCAATTACCGCCTTCGTCGTTATCTTCGCCGTCAGAAAATTTAGCGGGCTGACATGCGCTGCATAGCTTCATGCCCTTACGCTCTGGCATACCTGACCAATCCATGTGTTGAGCGAACCAACCATCACACCCCTGATTTGATAGCGCAGTGTTTTCACAGCAACCGCAATGCTCGCATTGGAATAGGCTCATCCTTCCCTCCCATCATTCTCAATCACCCGATAGGCGATGATTGGATCAACACCATCACGCCACGTCCAATCCCAAGTCATCGCGTTGTCTTCACCTTGATAACCATCACGCTGAAGTCTCACTTCCACGAGAGTTGAGTCGCTTACTGGCCTTTCCCCGCCACCCCAATCAAGCCAGCCATCATTATCAATCTGAGGGTTGGTGGAGGGCTGGGGTTGCGCATAGCCAAGACCAGCATCGGTAAAGCTGATGGTTACTTTTGTTGGGTCAGCTCGTTTCGGTTGTTGTCCTGATTGACAGACAACAAACCCCACGCCGTATTTTTCTGCATCCTCCTGGGCTTCCAGCACTGGCAGCGCAATCTCAAGGGCTTGCAGGTAGATCTCTTCGCGAATTGATTGCTGTCTAAGCTTGATGCTCTCAATGGCATTGCGGCATTTTTCAGCGGTTAGTTTGTTAGTCATGGATGACTCCTTGAGGCTTTGATATTTTCTGTCCGAGATTATCCAGTTCGCCCATTTGCCAGTGGATCTCTACTAAATCACATCGTGCGCAACCGAGTGCCTCAGCTATCATTTCTGTCATCTGGTTGTCTGGACCTTCCTGCATAATCTGGTTCAGCTTCCGGCGGGATACTCCGCAGTGCTTAGCGATGCTGTTAAGAGTTACGCCATAATTCTCAGACATGGTCTTCACCATCCATCGGAAATTGCTCCAATCGTTCACAGTCACTCCCCCTTCTTGCTATTGCCGCTATTGTTGGAACGGGAAGCGCCGCCGGAGAATGCTTTGTTCATTCCCTCAATCCACTGCACCATGGCTTCAGTGGCGTTATATTTTTTCCTGCGTCTTTTAGGCACAGGAGGAGGATTGTTGCCATAAACCTGTGCCACCAACTGCTCGCGGGTCAGTCCGTGTATTACCTGTGTCATGCCGCTCTCCCATGTCCGTGCTTAGAAATCCTTCCTGAAGCAAAGAGTATTGCCATTTGAACGTGCGTCCTGGCGCTGCGCATGTGCAACTCTTCCAGCTTCCCGAGATCGACAAATACCGGCCCGGTGTAATGCGGTCGGTCAGCGCGGATAAGCGCGGTAATTGCTTCTGCATCTTCGATGGTCAAATTCATACGTCAGCACTCCATTTCATGTTCGATGTCATCACGATTAATTTGGCTGAGATTGACTGGATCTAAGCCAGATAACGCGCTGCTGAAGTAATACGGCTTCTCGGCGCCCGGAACGTGACGGGATTTGGTGCAGATGATTTCAGTGATTCCTTTGAACTCTGTCTGCGGGTTGTACTTGTCATCGCGGTAGACCATGAAAATAACGTCAGCCTCTTGCTCGATAACGCCAGACTCACGCAGGTCAGAGTTAACCGGGCGCTTGTTTGCACGCTGCTCAAGGTTTCGGTTTAGCTGTGCCAGTGCGATGACCGGGCAACGCAATTCCTTGGCGAGGTTTTTCAGGCCGGTTGCGATCTCACCCACAGACTGATTCATGTTCTCCGGGTTGGTCATTTTCATCTTCTGGAGGTAGTCCACGATGATTACGCCAAGGCCGCCAGTCTGCTTGTGCATGCGCCGCGCTTCAGATCGAATCTGGTGCACGCTCAAAGCTGTTTTATCGTTGATGTGAATTGGGGCGCCCTGAAACTCCTTTAAAGACATGCTCAGCTTTGCCCACGCCGTATCACAAGCGCTCTTGTTTTCCTCGTTGAGAAGCTGCTCTTTGCTAATACGGGCGCGGTGATAGGCGATGCGCTGGGATATCTGCTCGATTGGCATTTCAAGGCTGAAGAACAGGACGGGCTTTTTGCTGTGTAGCGCCACGCACTCAGTAACCGTGGTGCTGAACATGGTTTTACCCATGCCAGGACGACCTCCAACCACGATGAAATCGGTGTTATTGAAACCACCAAACGCCTCGTCGATTGTTTTCATGCCAAGCTGGGTGCGGTGTTTCCAAATATCACCATTGATGATCGACTCAATCTCGCTGATAGATATGTTGATGCCGTCCATGATGTGCCGCGTTCCTGACTCCTGCTGCGTCTCAATGGCGCCAATTTCAGACTGAATTCCGCCGATGATGTCTACCAGTGGAACAACACCCGGATCCTGAAGTTTGCTGATTCCGGCATTCAAAGTTGCTTGCGCCTTTCGACCGAGCGTCAGCTCTTTCAGTTTGGCTGTGTAGGCGCCAAGGTTACGTGCGGATGGGGTGTTTTTGGTGATTTCAGCTAGGTATGAAAATCCGCCTGCCATCTCAATCTCACCTGCCTGCTCCATTTCTGCCGTGAGTGTCAGCAGGTCAATCTTGGCGCCGCTGAAGTGCAGTCGCTTAATGGCTCCGATTACCAGTCGGTGTGACGAACTGGTGAAGTCATCTGCCACAAGGTTCTCAATGGCGTCCATTGCACTGTCCTGCAATTCCTCATTTGAGGCAGCAAGCAGCATGGAACCAATCACGCTCTGCTCGACGTACATGTCTGCATAACGGGTTGTCTGATTCATGCAGGAACTCCCTGTTTTGACTGTTTGTATTCCCGGCGCGCCTGCTCGTAGACCTTCGCCCAGTTTTTGGCATCGAGGATCCAGTCGAGGGTCAACCATGACTTTTCGTGCAGTCCGTCACACAGCTTGGATTTGCGGATCAGGTCGAAAACGGTGGCGATGTGCTTAACCTCGCGCCATGCGCCGTTATTAGTCTTGCCGTTCCACACGCGCTCCATACCGCGGTAAGCCGGGCGGGATTTATTCCACTCATGAGTTTCAACGGCACGCTCAGGGAATTTGGTATTCCACAGGCTGACCAATTCGTCATGCGGGCATGGCGCCGGGTTTCGCTCTGAGCAGTCATTCCACTTCAGGGCGTCAGACAGGTAGGTATCGAAACGGGTCATGCGGCACAGGTTGTTTGGCGATGGCTTGTTCTTCCAGACCTTGAATGCCCATTCCGTTACCAGCTTGACCTCTTCAGCGCTGTAGCAAACTCCTTTGGCTTTCACAGTGCTAAGGGCTTTTTCAAACGGGGCTGTTGATGAGCATCTGCTGTCGGTTGTCTGGTTATAAAAATCCAGACATTCCTGAGCGAGACCTGAATCGCCCCCTTGGGGGGTTAGGGGGGTGTTATCTTTTATATTTTGAATAATATCTTTTGTATGTTCCGTTTTGGTAACACCTGAAGTTACCAATTTGGATACATTTAATGTTCCCGATTTGGTAACAATGTTATCTATCTGGGAACAGGTAGGAATTTGCCAGTCCGATATATTTTTATTCGGCCCTATTTTGCTGCCGTCTTTCAGCAAAACCTTCATAGCAATCAGTTCATTTTTGGCGATGTTTGCCTTCGGTCTGCTGATGCGGCAAAGCTCTGCTAACTGACTGTCTGCAATGCGATCCATCTTCTTCTTGAAGCCGTATGTCTTGCGACAAACAGCGTGTGCCACCTTGGCTTGATTGCGTGTCAGATTAGCCCCGATCAGTTCCTCGTAAAGCTCCATTGCCAACATGATGAACCCGTCATCAGTATCAGCCACGCGGCGCTCCACAACCTTCAGATGAGGTTTTATTTGAGAGACGTTATTAAGAGCTGCTTCAGCCATAAAGCACCTCTTTACTGTTTACATATCCAGTTAGTCCTGGCATAATTTTCTCCAGTTATTTGTGTTCGCAAATTGCTACTAGGCTTCGAGCGTTCCAGCGCAAGGAGCCTTTTCTTTTCCCATCGCAGCGGCCACCGCCTGTCGGGCAACCTCTGCAATCAGGCTCGTTTCCCATACCTTCTCCAGCAGAACAAAAACCGTTGCCATATCGCGCAGGTTTAAGCGGCTTACTTTCGATTCATGCCATCCAGCTTCATCAGCCAAAACACGCTGGCCTTTGTGTGTCAGGCGGGAACGGAGTTCTGTTTCCACTTCATTGATTAACTTGCTGTTTCTTGCGTGTTCCATATTCGATAATTTCCATGTGATGTAAGTTGTTGCGTGACATTGCGGAATGCAGTCACGTCATTGAATCGTTTGTTTGATTACTGCCCTTTTTCAGGGCGGGGATGTTTAAGAGCGGGAACTGCTTAGGCTGCGAAGATTTCTGGGTAGAGCTGTTCTTTGCTGAGACCGGTAGCTGCGATGTACTCACGCATCTTCACTACTGGCAATTTACCGCCACGTTTCTTCAGCATGTTGATGGCCTGAGGCGTTACGCCGACCTTAGCGGCTAGTTCCTTTTGGCTACCACCAACAGCTTTGACCGCGAGGTCCAGTGGCGTTGATACCACCGTATTCACTTTGTTGATCATAGCTAACTCCAGTTGCGTTTAATCAACACCATGTTAATCCACCATGAGGATAAAATCAACATTATGATGATAGCTGCGGATAAACAGGATGTTTATTATTCTGGCTCCTTGGAGATATTTATGACCAGCATCGCAGATCGCATAAAACACATACTTAATCGAGAAGGTTTAAAGCAGAAGCAGCTGGCTGATTTGATCAGCACCAGCCCGCAAACTGTTAACAACTGGATTAAGAGAAATTCCATCAGCCGAGAGGCGGCCCAACAGATTTCTGAACGCTTTGGGTACTCTCTGGATTGGCTGCTGACCGGCAAAGGAGACGCCAAGCCTGAGCATGATTCCAGCATCCCACCTGAGTCGGAATGGTTCGGTGTTGATCCATGGGATGATGAAACGCCCGTTGACGATGGCGAAGTTGCAGTGCGATTCTTAAAGGATATTGAATTTGCCTGTGGCGACGGTAGCGTCACGGATGAGGATTACAACGGGTATATGCTTCGGTTTTCTAAGGCCACCTTGCGCAGAGTTGGCGCTAGGACAGATGGCAGTGGTGTTCTCTGCTTCCCTGCTCGTGGGGATAGCATGGAGCCCAATATTCCTAACGGTACAACTGTTGCGGTCAATACCGACGACAAGCGAATCATTGATGGCAAGATATACGCCATCAACGAGAACGGCTGGAAGCGCATCAAGATGCTGTACCGCACCGCGCCTGATACGCTGAGCATTCGCAGCTACAACAAAGAAGATCACCCGGATGAAGAAAAGCCTGCACACGAGGTAGAAGTCATCGGTCGCGTGTTCTGGTGGTCAGTGGTCGACTACTAATCCTAATTTGAATAAACAGATCCCGCTTCGGCGGGATTTTTTTCGTCCAAACAAAATAAAATCCACACAAAATCAACCATGTGAATATTTATACGCAAAATAAATCCACATGGTGTTGACTACAGAATCCACATGATGTTTAATTCACTCATCGACACAATGTTGATTAATCACCGGGACACGGAATTGAGTCCCCGCTCCTTAAAATCTGGCGCTGAAAAAGCGCAAACATTCAAAGCAGCAAGCTTTGGGTTGTGGTGGGTAGCTACTTCGTGATGGTCGCAGCTATAGCTGGTCCACGATGCCACCACAACGCCAAAGCCAACTGACAGGAGAATGACATGAACGCACAAGAACGCCGCCGTGCAGCCCGTGCTGATAAACAAACAGCATGGAAGCAAGCCAACCCCCTGTTGGTTGGTGTGAAAGCTAAACCTGATTGCCGCCCTATCCTCACGCTGAACCGCAAACCGGTTGATCGTGTGGTGAAGGCAGTCGACACCGAGACGGAGTATCACAAGCAGATTCTGGCGGGTGCGGCGAAGTACATCGGCGGTGAAGTGCAGAATGGGATGTGCTTACCGGAGATAGCTATTTTTGCCGCTGGCTATCGCAAATCAAAAGACATCGTAACGGCGAGGTGAGAAATGGAAAATCAAGACAACGAATTGAGAAAAGTTGTGCAGGAACTGGCAGACGAAGAAGGCATCAGTTTTTCAGATGCCATAGATATTTCGATAAAAGCGCTGCGTTATGAAATTCAGCGTAGAAAGTCATTTGCTGGTGAAGCTAAGGCGGGTGGTGGGTCAGGAGTACAAATATCCTGACCAAACATCGAAACGACAAACGAATATTGCAGGATCTTTAGAAGAGTAAGGTTTAGAAATGCTTTTAACTTTATCCCTTACTTCATGCGCCGCTTCACTTCTAATGCCAACATAAGTACCCGTTGGAAGCTGTTTTTCGTTTCCGCTATCTCCAACAATTGTTTTTTTAAATCCATAAGCAGCCATGCTTTTATGAAGATTTTCATAGTCTTCACCAGAAGCATCAAAGATTTCAACTCTAACCAAATAATCTGCCATAAGAACATTCCTATATTGACTGTGGAATGAGCAACATATCAGTTTCCTTTGACTGTGGAAAGCTGAGGAACCACCTCGCCTGATGTGGTTAAAAGCAGGCATAAATTCTCAAGGATGCCTAACCCGCATCTATTAGTCCCAGCGTGGACGCAGCAGACACTTAAGAGGTGAGTATGACGCTTACAGAATTAACAAAGCACTTGAGCGAAGCAAAGCAACGCAAGACGGCAATTCAGGATGTTTACAAGAACGACATCCAGAATGTGGATGCTGAAATTATTCGCTTCACTCAGCGCCTGAACATCGCTAACGCTGGCCTTGATGAAGAGATGGTTAAGCGCGGCATGGCAGTTATTAGTTTCGGTGAGGTAAAAGGCATATCAGAGCGGAAAAGTTGTGTGCGTGATGCCATGGATGATCTGGCAAATGGTGCAACGGCGCTGAAAACTGAATATTTCGGCACCAAGGACTATGCGCACTGGAGTGATCAGCGTTGCGATTGTGCTTACGGATATGGCCCTTCGCACGGTTCTGTAGTCTTTAGAATTGGTCTAAAGCATGACTATCAGGGCAAAGATTTGAACCCTGATGACATTGAATGTGCCATTTACTGCTTGCTCAACATCGACAAGATAAACGAGCAACTGAAACAACCAGCATAGCCCGCCCCCGAGCGGGTTTCTTTTTACCTTAACCGAGACATCTCCATGAGCACTCAGGATTATTGGCTGGGTTGGGCTGTCATTGCCTTGCTTATGGCGATGGGAGTATTAGCGAGGGTTTGAGAATGCGAATTAATGATTTTGAGCCAGGTCCATGGGTTCTTGGTGGATGCAGCGGAAGAATGATTACCACTCCAGACGGCTATGTTGGTGATGGATTTATTGCTGACGTGGATACGCTGGGTAATGCGCGTTTGATATCCGCGGCACCTGAGCTATTAGAGGCGCTTCAGGCGATGCTTAGCAAAGCATATAAGCAGAACTGGAACGATAACTATCCGGAAGAAGTAGAAGCTGCTCAGGCAGCCATTAGCAAGGCGCTGGGCCAGTAACAGCTGACAGGAGGACGTATGGAGTGGATTAAATGCAGTGATGAATTACCTGAATTGCGCGATGAGCTTTGTCTGGTTTATTCGTCAACTGGAGCGCCTGAAGGGTATAGCGGTTTTCCAAAAGGTGGTTATGACTGCGTTCACATTGAGGACTATTTCGGCGATGTTACCGCCGGTCTTGATGAGGATGGCAAGCAACTTTACACAAAGATGTATATCAGCAATGGGGTGACTCACTGGATGCCCTACCCGAAATTGCCAACAGAGTAGCAGCGCAATGGCTTGTCACGACAGGCCATGACGGTGATAGTCACCACCGCCTTAGAGGGCTTCCAGAACCAGAAAGCATCATCCTTTCGGCACCGCAATGGTGCCGTTCTTTTTTCCAACACCGATCAATTTCAGGAGCACTACCCATGATGAGCTATTCCATCGCGGGCGGCGTCAGCATGGGCGCTGCTCAGTTAAACGAGTCACAACTTGACCGAGTAATCGGTCTCATCCGCACCAGTGTTAAGAAAGGCTGGCGCTCAATTATCGACACTCTGAATCAGCAAGGTAACCCATGAAAAACCGCTATTTCACGAAGGCTCAGGAGCTTTCACGAGAGGCCCATCTCTTCGGCGACAAAGCAAAGTGGGCTATGGCAATGAAGCTGTTACGGAGGTCTTTTAAATGAGCCGATTCACACTGAACGCACGCGACAAACTCGAAGTGCAGAAAATTGCTGACGCCCTTCCCGATGATGAATTGCAGCAGGTGGCGGCAGAGGCCGACGACTGGATGAGTCGCAATCACGTCAACCCGCTGATGATGGCTGCACAGAATTTCCTGCAGCAGAACTACGGCGGTGCAGCGGTATCCATGCTGGACAGCGACGATGACTGGCACATCCGCTTTGATGAGCTGCTTCGCGACCTGATGGTTGATACCGGGAAGCGTGAGCGCGGTATTCACGTTGTTGTAAACAGAGCTGCGTGATGCCGGGAATTAAGGAGTAGCAACATGAACCAGCAGTTAGTTAATCAGATTTTCGACATCGTAAACCCGCTGAAAGTTGAATTTGAGCAGGTGTGCGTAGAGCCATCAGTAACTTTCAAGCGTGAGTCAGAGTTTGCGATGCAGATTTTCGCTAACAACGACTTTCTCGCTGGCGTAGCCGTGCAGAATCAGACCTCAACTCGCAGCGCGATCATGAACGTGTCGGCAATTGGTATCACGCTGAACCCGGCGCAGAAGCTGGCTTACTTAGTGCCAAGGAAAGGCGCTATCTGTCTCGATATCAGCTACATGGGATTGATGCACATCGCTCAGCAGTCGGGCGCGATTAAGTGGTGCCAGTCGGCTATCGTCAGGAAGAACGATAAGTTCATGCGCACAGGGATTGATAGAGCGCCGGCACACGAATTCAACGAGTTCGACACCATCGATCAGCGCGGTGAAATCGTGGGCGCTTATGCCGTAGTGAAGTCAGATGACGGCGACTACCTTACCCATACCATGCGAGCAGAAGATATTTTCTCAATTCGTGACCGCTCTGAGGCGTGGAAAGCTTACAAAACCAAGGGTAAGTCGTGTCCGTGGGTGACCGACGAAGAGCAAATGATTCTGAAGACTGTCGTCAAGCAAGCTGCCAAATACTGGCCCCGCCGTGACCGCCTTGATGCTGCCATCGATTACGTCAACACGGAAGGTGGCGAAGGAATCAACTTTAATCAGGCGCCAGAAAAGGATATCACCCCGGCAGCAGTCACCACCTTACAGGCAATATCAGACCTGCTTGTGAAGATGGACAAAACATGGGAAGGCGACCTGCTTCCTATTTGCTCTCAAATCTTCAAGCGTTCAATCAAAGCGGCTGATGAGCTAACAGAACAGGAAGCCGTGAAGGCTTATGACTTCCTTCAGAAGAAGGCGGCAGCATGACACCTGAAATCATCATGGACCGCACAGGGATTGATGTGCTTCAGATTGAGCAGGGAGGCGAAGACTGGATGAAACTGAGGCTCGGTGTAATAACGGCCTCAGAAGTATCGAACGTCATCGCCAAGCCACGGAGCGGCACAAAATGGACTGACATGAAGTTCTCTTACTTTCACACGCTTATTGCTGAGGTTTGCACCGGTGTGGCGCCAGAAGTTAATGCGAAGGCACTGGCGTGGGGTAAGCAATTCGAAGATGACGCAAGGATGCTGTTTGAGTTCACAGCTGGCGTACAGGTGACTGAGGCACCGATTCTCTACCGTGATAATTCTATGCGCACAGCATGCTCACCGGACGGGCTATGCAGCAATGAGTTCGGCCTTGAGTTGAAGTGCCCTTTCACATCTCGCGACTTCGTTAAATTCCGCCTAGGTGGATTCGACGCTATCAAATCAGCATACATGGCGCAGGTGCAATACAGCATGTGGGTTACAGGTAAGGATGCCTGGTTCTTTGCGAACTACGACCCGCGCATGAAGCGTGAAGGGATTCACCATGTCGTTGTAGAACGCGATGATAAGTACATGGCTGATTTTGATGAGTATGTGCCTGAGTTTATCGAGAAGATGGATATGGCGCTGGCAGAGATTGGCTTTGAATTTGGCGACCAGTGGAGGTAATCCATGCTCAAGCTACCGCAGTACCGCCGCAACAATTACCCGAATTCGGGATTCAAGGAAAAGGTAGTTTTCCAGCTGAGTAAGAAACCAATGACAGGGCGCGAATTGAGCGCCCTTTTTCATATGTCGCTGGGTCAGTTCAACAGCATCATGCGCGGCTGCCTGCGCGGTGAGACGGCGGTGATTACCGCAAGCGACCCGGTGCCGGTAGATGGATGCACCGACTTCACTTACACGCTGGTCAGCACCAGACGCATCACTCACAAAAACCCGAAGGCGATAGTCGTTTCATGGCGAGCTTTCGGCATGGCTACCAATGACAGCCAGCGCATAAACACAGAGGCGGCACAGCGCCGCGCCAGATTAATCAAGGCTGGCCTGTGGCCGGTTGGCGAATAAGGGGGAAGGTATGTCAGGAATTAAGCGTTATGACGAAGGCGGATATGGGTTAAGCAACATGGAAGAGGCTGCCGATGGTTCATGGGTGGACTATGACAGTCACTTAATGGTCGTGATGGGCCAAGAGCAGATGCTTAACGACAAAATTGCCGACTTGCAGCAAAAGCTGGATGCGGTGGTGGCGGAGAATGCGGCGCTGAAATCGGCATTCAATCCAGAAGTGATTCCTCAAGAGGGGGTGAAGGCATTTACGGAAACCGCAATCTTGGACCACGACTGGAATGATACTGGTGAATGGTCATGGGTTGAGAACGATACCGATGTTATTCGCGCTGTCCTCGAAGCTATCAAGCCAGAAACCCCGGTCACTGACGCCATCCTCAACGCTGTGCGGGCAGAGGGTGTTCATAGTTTTATTGGCTACCTGGGTGAATTGGCAAAGGAGTGGCCTCAGGCAATGGTTGCTAAGTCGCTTGAGATAACTGAGTTGAATGCAGAGTCGTTTATCAGCATCCGCTTGCTTCGATCCGATGCAACTAAAGGTGGCAGCGATGATTAGCGATGAGCGTTTGGAAGAAATCATCTATCGCGCCGAGATGTTCGGTCATGGCGCGGGTTATACGCCGGATGAAATCATCCCAATGGCGAAGGAGTTGCTGACGCTGCGTGCACAAGTGGAGCGCATTTATGATGCCGCGACCTATGGTGATGACAGTGAGTTGTTTGAAGAGATACAAGCAGCCAGAAAGCTTTCATCACCGGAACTGCCCACCGACAGCACCACTTGAGTGCTCACCTACCGATAGCAGTAAAGTAAATATTGTTTCAGTCGATTATATGTAATGAATAATCCGACGAGGGAATTGAAATGAGCTTTACATTGCGTAAACCAAGGTGCCCGCGCTGCGCCTCACATAGGTTAAGAAGCGCTCCGGGCATGAACAGATTCATATGCTACGACTGCGGGAAGATTTTTGAATTCCGACGCTAATAACAACCGCCCACTGAGGCGGTTTTTTATTGCCTGTAATCTGGAGAAATGCCATGTGTGCAGATGACTTAGACAATGCAGCAGAACTAGAAATCCTCAACACAGAGATAGCGCTGGCTAATCGCCCGATACCCGCGCCCCGCTCGGAAATCTGCCTGAATGGCGATTGCGGCGAGCCATCACTTGAAGGGACAAGCTATTGCAGTAAGGAATGCTGCGAGGACCATGCGAGGGAATTGTGGGCGCAGAGACATCGGAGGGTGGCATGATTGAACTCCATTGCGGAGACTGCTTTGACGTTCTGCCCACAATAGCGTCTGGCAGTATCGACCTCGTGTGCGCTGATGTTCCATACGGTACCACGGAGTGCAAATGGGATTCGGTACTCGACCTCGAGCGCATGTGGTCAGAACTTTATCGGGTTGCCAAGGAAAACGCGGCGATCATCATTTTCTCCGCACAGCCGTTCACTAGCGTATTGGTCGCCAGCAACCTGAAACACTGGCGCAGCGAATGGATATGGGAGAAAGGTAATGCCACAGGGTTCCTGAATGCCAAAAAGCAGCCGCTCCGGGCGCATGAAAACATTGAAGTCTTCTATCGCCGGCAGCCGACCTATAACCCGCAGTTCACTCAAGGGCATGAACGCCGCACCAGTAAGCGCAAGTCGGTCAACTCAGAATGCTATGGAAAGGCTTACACTCTGACGGAATACGATTCGACTTCACGGTACCCGCGCGATGTTCAGTTCTTCTCGAGTGACAAGCAGAAAGGAAATTTTCACCCAACACAGAAGCCTGTTGCTTTGCTGCCGTACCTGATTGAAACCTACAGCAACCCCGATGAAACCGTCCTGGATTTCACTATGGGTAGCGGTACCGCTGGAGTGGCTTGCCAGTTATCTAGTCGCAACTTCATTGGCATTGAGAAAGACCCAGCTATTTACCAGGTGGCATGTGACCGCACCGGGTACCGCAACTTAGCAGTTTCAGCAGCCTAACCCCCACCACTAACCTTTATCGCGCTCTGCGTGAGGAGTTGTTATGTCTGAAATGAACTATGACCCGAATCTTGTTTGTTCAGGGAGATTTGCCGATCAAAAGGTAAAGCTAACCTTTGGTCAGTGGGACTATCGCGCTGAAATAATCGCAGAAGTCGGTGGCAATTGTATGGGAATGACAGTTATTGAGTCGGCGGTGGGGGATGCTTATGACCGACTACCAACAGTGCACTCATATAATCTCAAGTATCTGAACCTCCATAATAAAAATGGCGACGTGTTGGAGTGCTCTGACGATGGCGATGAAGGCGAGGACTGGCTCGCCAAGATGCTTGTCGCTGCGGAGATAGTTTCTATCGAGCCAGAGGAATGACCACCACCTGCGACGACCCCATAACGCTAGGCGACCTCATTCAGTGGGGCTCGCTCGCAATCGCAATCATCATCGCCTGGCTATGGCCTGAACCCAAGTAATGTTGCCATATAGCCACATCCCACTCGATTAACCCAATTTGTTGTCATATACCAACATCCGGAGAGAATAATGAAACTGACGGAATTGCGAGACGACTCGCTTGTTGACATGAAATTCATGATGAGCGACTCTGGTTTCACAGACCGCTATTTCTACAAGCAGATTCAGAAAGGCAATCTGCCCCCGCCAAAGAAGTTCGGACGATCATCCCGCTGGGAATTCAAAGATTACAAACTCTGGAAACAGACTTGTTCGAGCTAATGCGAACCGGCCAGAACGGATTTTGCGGGCACAATTGCGGGCACAATTTTTTACCAATTCAGAAAACTCATTTCACATCAAACCCCTGCGCATCGAATTTGGTGTTTGCAGGGGACACCATATAGCCGTTCGCTGCTCTCCTCATCCCCCTTTATATCAGGCAATCGCCGAATCATTGGCACGCAAAGATTTTCGATGAGTGGCGGTGGGTTTAACTAAACCAAGACGGCTACGGGTCTTCATGAGAAATAGAAATGCGCTATCAACTTGTAGGCCGTAGTGCCAATAGCGATTAAGGCTGGAACACCGAGTAAAACAGCCAACTTCGCTTCAGAGATCTTTTTATCAACTGCATCTGTCAAAGGCTTTTTAGCGAGTGACTCTTTGAGACCTTCTAGTTTTTCAAGCACGGCAGCCATGTTTCTATCGATTGATTTTACATCGGCCTTTAGCTCTTCAACGTCACGTCTAATATGACTGACGTCAGATTCAAGTTTTACAACGCGCACTTCAAGCATGTTTCCTCCAGCCTGGTAACTATAATTCTGATCATAAGCAATGCCATCCCCAGGCAGAAATCTACTCCTGGTAAACATGCGAATCCGAATGGACGTTGGATGTGACGCAGGGCAGCTTGCAGTCTTCATCATTCCCTCATATTGGCTTTAGGTCTAATCCCTCAAAAAAGCCAGCGCGCTATACCCAAGCTGAGTCCAGCCGCGCTCATTATTCCACCCAGGATCCATTTGGTTTGTTTGGTCATCTCTATGTGAATTTTGGCGATCTCTACATGAGTTTTAGCGATTTCCTGATGTAAATCGGCTTTCGTTACGTAGTTAGACTTGATCACCGCCAGGTCGGTTTTCACCGTTTCCATATCGGTTTTCAACGTTTTAATATCTGCCTTCATTTCAAATACATCGGCTTCAAGCTTTGAAACGCGCATTTCCATCGTTACCACTCTGCATAAACTAAACATGTAATTATCACATAAAAAACAACATGTTAATGGATGGCATTGTATCTAAGGCGAAGAAAAGTTCATCACAATTAGCATGAGAGTGAATGAATCTGAGACGTTTCTCGAAGGTAGAAACTGGCTGTTTCAGGTAATTACAGCGGAATCAAAGCTGGTGCGCGTTTTGGCGCCATGCGGAAGGGGTGACACCATGCAACTGGCGGAAACGGTTACTGAAGTGACTGGAAGAGTGGAAACCGCAGCGCAGCGCGATCTCGGTTAACGGCAGTGCACTGAACTTCAACAGTTGCAGTGCGGTATCCATACGACGGCGCATCACGAACTGATGTGGCGCTTCACCCACGCTGCTGCGGAACATGCGCGCAAAGTGATACTCACTCAATGAAGCTTCTGCAGCTAATTGCGCCAGCGTCAACGGCTGATCCAACTGTGCATCAATAAAAGCCAACACGCGCCGCAATACCGCGGGGGCTAGGCCGCCGCGCACCTGTGGCGCCTGCCACTGCACTTCACTGTAGCGCTGCAACAGATGCGTCATTAACAACGTTGAGGCACTGCTCAGCATCAATTGATTGGCGGGTTGCTGCCAGTCAACGCTCAGCAGGAAATGGCGATAAAGTTGCGTGATGCGATCGTCGTCGGCAAAGATCTTTTCATGCAGGTTAAGTTGGGCGGGACTGCGATCCCAAATCTGTTCGCCAAGATGACGCAAGTGCTCGTCAGTACAGTAGAGATGTACGAACGACAAATCGGCGCGTAAATCCCAGGTGGATTCAATACCAGAAGGCATCAGGCAGAAGCGATCCGGACCACCGCCGTTGCGCCAACCATGCTGAGTTTTATGCCAGGTGTCATAGCCATCCGCGGTATACAGGCTGAGCGTATGGTGATCGCTAAGATTAGTGACACGATCGCCACTATTAAACCAGGCCGCCAACTTGATGCCACCCGAAAGCTGCACGCTATCGCGCAATTGCGCTTTATGGCGCTGCAGCATGTCGAAGGTTTGATAATCGGGCATCAAAGGCATCCACTCACAGGTTAATAACGCACAGTTTACGGATCTCCACGGCCAGAAAACAGGTCAACGCAGGACATCCGTGTAAAAAGCGCAAGATTTTGCAATTCGCGCGCAACCGCGTGCAAGCCGATGGCCATCATGATCGTCACACTTCAGGCAATGATTTTGCTGGAGAGAATGCGATGAACATTATGTTGTACCTTGCGGTGGTGTTGATTTGGGGCACGACCTGGATTGCGATATTCCTGCAACAAGAAGCGGCTAACACGCCGGTTCTGGTTGCGGTATTCTGGCGCTTTTTGCTGGCCTCAGTACTGATGCTGGTGATCCTGAAACTGATTAAACGTCTGCGCCCGCTGGATAAGCAGGACCATCTTTTCTGCTTGCTTCAAGGTTGCTGCGTCTTTGGCTTCAACTTCGTTTGTTTCTATCATGCGGCAGCGTGGATCAGCAGTGGCCTGGAATCGGTCATCTTCTCCATGGCTGTGCTGTATAACGCGCTCAACAGCTGGATCTTTTTCCGTCAGCGCCCACCGTTTCGCCTGTTGCCCGCGGCCGTGCTTGGTTTGGGGGGAATTGTTGCCTTGTTCTGGAATGACATTCAGGCAGCACACCCGGCTCCGCAACTGCTGTGGGGCGTTGGGCTGAGCGCGTTGGGCACGCTTGGATTCTCTTTGGGTAACATGATTTCGACTCGCCATCAGCGCCGTCAACGTGATGTGCTAACCACCAACAGCTATGCCATGTTATATGGTGCAATTGTTATGGCAATCATCGCACTATTGAATGGCGATTCATTAGCGCCTGCGCTGAATTTGCAGTGGCTTGGTTCGATGAGTTATCTGGCCATTTTTGGCTCTGTGCTGGGATTTGGCGCTTATTTCACACTTGTCGGTCGTATCGGAGCCAGCCAGGCCGCCTACTGCACACTGCTTTTCCCATTGGTGGCACTGACGTTGTCGACCATTTATGAGGGATATCAGTGGCACAGCAATGCCATTGTGGGTCTATCGATGATTCTGATGGGGAATATGGTGATGTTTGTGCGCTGGCCCACGGCACGCAAATTACGCCTGGCATGAATAGCGAGAGCGGGCATTGCGCCCGCTCTTTGGTCCTCTAGCGCCAGCCCTGAACGCCGATATTGAGCTGGTGAGGTTTATTGATGGCTTTTCTGGCAATCCAGTAAAGCAGAACGCGTTCATCATCTCTGTCGCGATCGGCCATAGCCAGTAATTTCAGCGACAGCGTGGATTTATTCACAGGCTGATGCTCATCGCTTAACTCGATCACCGCCTGACCGATGATGCAGCAAACTTCATCCTCGCTTGACGCGGATTCATATGCTCGGTCTGTCATATTTCCTCCTATTGAGTGAATCTTAAGCATGGCAAAAAACGGTCATCTTGCAGCGAAATCGGCACGCTTATAACACCTGGTTACACATGCTTACCCATGGCAACCGCTACGCTTAAATTGACACCGCTGTGACCCAATGCCATTCATACCCGTATTACTGCATTTCATTCCTTCATCCTGTCTCTTGATGCCCTGCTTCGCCCCACGCGCGCGTAAGCTGCCTATTATCGCTGCAGATTCCGCATTCCCTGAGGGGAGAGATAACAATGAAAACAGAACTATCCGCGCAGTTGCAGCGCACCCGCATGCTTACCCTTATCGGCACCATCATCACTCAGTTTGCACTGGGTTCGGTTTACACCTGGAGCCTGTTTAACGGCCAGTTGGCGCATAAGCTTGATGCGCCAATCAGTCAGGTTGCCTTCTCGTTTGGTTTACTCAGCCTGGGCCTGGCGATTGCATCGTCACTGGCGGGAAAATTACAGGAGCGCTTTGGTGTGCGTAACGTCACCATCGGCGCCGGGATTTTAATGGCGATTGGCTTTTGGCTGACCGCTCATGCCGATAACCTGATGATGCTGTATCTCAGCGCCGGCATCCTGGTCGGTTTAGCGGATGGCGCAGGATACCTGATGACGCTGTCAAACTGCGTGAAGTGGTTCCCGGAGCGCAAAGGATTAATCTCCGCCTGCTCGATTGGCGCTTACGGCTTAGGTAGCCTCGGCTTCAAATTTATCTGTGGCGCGTTGCTCAGCACTTACGGTCTGGAGAACACCTTTATGATTTGGGGTGTGCTGGCGATGAGTATGATCATTGTGGGTGCGCTGATGATGCGTGATGCCCCTATCCAGCAAAGCAGCGGTAACGCGAAAGTGCTGGAAAAAGATTACACGCTGGCGCAATCCGTGCGCTTGCCACAGTACTGGATGCTGGCACTGATGTTCCTCACTGCCTGCATGAGCGGACTGTATGTGATTGGCGTGGCGAAAGACATCGGCGAAGGGATGGTCCATTTGACCACGCAAACCGCTGCTAATGCCGTGACTGTCATCGCGATTGCTAACCTGAGTGGCCGTCTTATTCTCGGCGTACTCTCCGATAAAATGGCACGTATTCGCGTCATTTCACTGGCACAGATCGTTTCACTGGTGGGCATGAGCATTTTGTTGTTTACCCGGATGAATGAAACCACCTTCTTCCTGTCACTGGCCTGTGTTGCCTTTAGCTTTGGTGGCACCATCACCGTGTTCCCTTCCCTGGTCAGCGATTTCTTTGGTCTTAATAATCTGACGAAAAATTACGGGCTGATTTACCTGGGATTCGGTATCGGCAGCGTGATGGGTTCACTGGTGGCTTCCGTGTTTGGTGGTTTTACCGTGACCTTCAGCTTGATCATGACACTGCTGGTGATTTCACTGGTGTTGTCGCTCAGCATCCGTCTGCCAAATCGTCAAAACGTGACTGAACCTTTGCTGCATAATTAATCTCAACAGATGCCGCATCACTGTGCGGCATCTATTTTCTCCATCTTTTCTGCGTAATGTTTTAAGAGTTGAGAACGGCTGTTATTTAGGATTGCATTTCAGACTATTCGCGTTATTATCATCAGGCATTCGGTTTTATCTGATTGGTTTATTTCCCGCCTTGACGTTTTTAGCTTTAAATTGACATATCTGGTAATAGATCCAGAAATAACTCTACATTTACTGCATCTTCACTCCACTTTTCCCCGGTAATCTGGCTTCATTGGAAAAGAGGAGGACTCTCCATGAAAACACTTATTAAAGCTGCTTCGGTTGTTGCCATTATGACGATGTTGAGTGGTTGTATCGTTCATGACGGATATGGTCGCGGACCGGGCTGGGGCCACGGTGGCGGCTGGCATCATGACCATGGTTATCATGGTCGCCATTGGTAATTGGGCAAAGCACACACAGCACATAATAAAAAAACAAAAAGGGCGGGAATTTATCCCGCCCTTTCTTTTAGCTTTTTACCGCGTAATTACATTGATACCAGGCTTTCTTTAATCCGGGCAGATGGCTGTCCTGTGCCGGCAGCGATTCCACTTTATCAAATCCACGCTGGTTACAATAATTCGCCAGATCGACTTCCATCGCATCTTTATTCAACGTTTGCGGGTCATAACGATATTGCACGGTATTTGAGCTTTTATCTTCATCGACACGTTCAAATCCACCGGGTTTGCTGACACTACAACCGGCCAGCATAAAAAGCGCGAGTGCGCTAATAAGCATTTTTTTCATTAGGGTGTCCTCTTCCAGGCGAAGCAGTCTAAATGCCAATGCCGCACGCATCTATAGGAAACTGGCGCGAAATAGTCATTTTTAAAAAGTTTTTACCAATCAAATCAATAAAACCAAATGGTTTTTCATATCACTTAACCGATGCCATGATGCTTTAAGACAGCACGAAGTCTGCACCACACCAGGTGACACGAGAAAAAAACGGAAAGTGACCTTTATGCCCGCGCTGAGCGGGCTTTTTTTTACGCGTAAACCTAACCGGTAAGGCTGACCATCTTACGCAAAAGGTTGGCGGACTGTTTGGCAGGCAATGCGAGAATGCCGCTGTAAAGATCAATCGACATGGCACACATGGCGCTGCGATCAACGGCAGTATCAGCAGGCATGTTGAGTTGCTGAAGTTTATCACCCCACTTGCCGTAAAGTTTCTCCACGACGCTCTGCAAATCACGTTGTGCGCCCTGCTGATCAATCGGTCGCTCTTCGCCTGTGCTGTTTTTCAGGAGCATATCTAAAGCCAGGGCATCTCGCTGGTACAACGTCGGTGACAGCGCTTGTTGCAAATTGATGCCGCCATTTACCTGCGGGTAAAGGAAGCGGAAGCAGCGTTGTGGCTCCGGCTGCTGCAGTGCCTGCATCTCCTGCACTGACACACGCAAATAATTGAGCAGCGTCTCGTCATCTGCACGCGCCATACGCTGATTAACCAGATCCATCAGCCATCCACGTAACTCGCCCAGCGCCTGGTCAGCAGGCACGCCTTCCATACGCTTGTGCAGTAACTCGCGATTAAGCATTTGCCACAGCGCCGGCTCCTGTGTTTTGAGCTGACGATAGCCGGGTGCGAGGCTTAACTGATTTGCCACCTCGCTTTCCAGCGCCTGTCGCTCCTGACGTGGATGTAACCAGCTAAACCACAGCATGTTCGCCAGGATTAACGGCAGTAAAAACAGCACTAACCCCTGCCATAAGCGGAGTGCCGTGGTGCGGATCAGAACGATGATAATCACCGCCAGCAGCGCAAACGCCGCCAGCGTGATAGGTAAGAGGGAAAACATGGAGCGTGATTAATCCTTGCGAACGTCAATCAGAACCGGGCAGTTGGCGCGCTCAATCACAGCCGCACTCACCGAACCTTTAAGTAAGCGATTAAAAGGAGAAAGATGACGGCGACCGATGATGATCATGCTGGCCTTCAGTGCATTGGACTGCGCCACAATGGTTTCCGCGGCTTCACCGGCCAGAATCAAACCTTTGGCAGCCACACCAGCACGCAGTAGCGGGGCCAGCGCGTGACGCACCACCATTTCAGCGGTATTTTGTTCATCTTTTGCCGCGACGAAATCATCTGGATCTTCGCCCGCATCGATTTCGATCGGCTGATTGCAGGAGGAATAAGCGGGATCAACACAGCACAACACCGTGACCTGAGCCTGTTGCGCCAGCGCCTGTTCAATGGTTAACGCGATGACTTTTTCTGCCACCGGTGAATTATCAATGGCCATCAGCAAGGTTTTCATCAGTTGGTTATCCTTCCACAGCGGTCATTTTGCCAATTTCGCGAATCAGCGCCTCTTTGCATTTCATGATTTCATCACGATAACGCGCTTCCTGTTTATGAAAACGCGCCGTCGGCACCAGCAGCGAAATGGAGAAGCGACCGAATAGCGTGTCAATCGCCACCGCCATGGTGGAAATTCCTTCCAGTGTTTCGCCACGATCAATGGCCAGACCGCTGTTACGCACCTCAGCAATCAGCTCCAGCAGTTGTGGCAAAGTTTTCACCGTCATTTCGGTCAACTCTTTATACGCTTCGCCGACCATCACGCGCACATCTTCATCACTTTCCAGTGCCAGCAGTGCGCGACCGCCTGAAGTGCTGTAGAGCGGGAGATTCAAACCGATGCGTGGCACCACGCGCAATTCCCGGGATGCCACCACATAGTGAACAATCGCTAACTGCGTGCCACTGGCGCGTGCCAGCGAAACGGTTTCGTTGATGTCGGCGGAGAGTTGTTCCAGAAACGGACGGACGATTTCGACCACATCACTGTGCACGCTGGAGATCAGCTTGAGCAGTGCCGGTCCCAGACGAAGCCCGCCCGCCCCGCTGCTGCGCACCAGTTGCGCGCTATCCAGCGCGGCGATAATACGCTGCACCGTTGAACGTGGCAGATCGACCACCTGCGCAATTTCGCCCAGACTCATGCCGCCCGGATGTTCACCCAGCGCATTCAGAATTTTTGCCGCACGCGCGATGACCTGAATGCCACCCGCTTTTTCATCCTCACGGCTTGAGGGAAGTTCAACCATTGTGCGTTCCTTTTTGGCCTGCCCTACTTTAGCGCGAATGACCGCACTTTTACACCCTGTATCACATTGCAATACATCATACCGAGATGTAAGATGCGACATGTATCACATCGCAATACACTGCATCAATAATAAAACGAGACACCTGTTATGAACGCCCAGCCTGTTGCGGCTCCGGCTCCCCATCCGTTTACCCTGCGCCTGGCGCTGGGATTGGTTGGCGTGCTGATTGCTGCGCTCACCTCCGGATTAAATGACCGCGTGACGGATATTGCGTTGGCGGATATCCGTGCCGCCATCGGCATTAGCTACGATCAAGGCAGCTGGATCATTTCCGCTTATCAGGCGGCAGAAGTGGCCGCGATGATGATCGCGCCGTGGTTTGCCGTGACCTTTTCCCTGCGTCGTTTTGCTCTGGCGGTTTCCGCTGGCTTTATGCTGTGCGGTTTGCTGCTGCCTTTAATGCCGAACGCCACGCTGTTTATTGCGCTGCGCGTGATTCAGGGTCTGTTTGGCGGTGCATTGCCACCGTTACTGATGACCGTGGCACTGCGTTTTCTGCCGCCGCCAATCAAGCTTTATGGCCTTGGCGCCTACGCGCTAACCGCCACCTTTGGACCCAATCTCGCCGCCACGCTTGCCGCTTTCTGGACCGATGAAGTGAGCTGGATGTTCGTGTTTTGGCAAGTTATCCCGTCAATGCTGATCGCCATGCTGTTGATTGGCTGGGGCTTACCTCAAGACCCGCTGCGCTTCGAGCGTTTTAAGCAGATAGACCTGTTCGGCATGCTGACCGGTTGCTCAGGCATGGCGCTGCTGATTCTGGCGCTGACGCAAGGGGAACGCCTTGACTGGCTCAGTTCACCGCTGTTTGCGGCGCTATTATTGAGCGCGCTGGCATTGCTGACTGTGTTCTTTATTAATGAATGGTTTCACCCGTTGCCGCTGTTCAAATTGCAGATGCTGCGCCGTCACAATCTCGCACACGGTTTGCTGGCGCTGGCGGGCGTGTTGATTCTGTCGCTTTCCGGATCCGCGCTGCCCTCCGCCTATCTTGGCCAGGTAGAAGGTTTTCGCACACTGCAATTCGCGCCGCTGGCGTTAACCATCGGCTTGCCGCAATTACTGATCGCCCCACTGGTGGCAGCACTGCTCAATATCCGCTGGATTGATTGCCGCTGGATGCTGACTGCTGGCGTGACGCTGCTGGTGATCTCCTGCCTGATGGGCATGAACATTACCAGTGACTGGGCGCGACAGAATTTCTGGGTCATCCAAATTTTGCAGGCTTTCGGTCAACCGATGGTGATTCTGCCGGTGTTGATGAGCGCCACCAGCGTGGTTGCGCCACCGGAAGGCCCATTTGCCTCCGCGATGTTCAATACGGTGCGCGGTTTCTCCAGCATTGCCGCCAGCACCCTGGTGGAATGGTTTATCAGCCACCGGGAACAGTTTCACTCCAGCGTGCTGGTGGGCAATGCCGCCAGTCGCCCCTGGCTGATGACCGCGCCCAGCAGCGCCCAATCCAGCAGCAGCTTTCCTTTATTACCGGATGGCAGCGCCAGTAGCGCAGAGAACCTGAGCGGTTTCGCGACACTGCTGAAGCATCAGGCGATGGTGCTCAGCCTGAGTGACTGCTACCAAATGCTGATTGGTTTCGCCGCCCTGCTTTTACTACTGACTGCCTGGTTGCCAAAACGTGTCTGGCCGCCACAAACCCTGATTCAACCTGTTACGACGACGTCGAGATAACTGATATGCAAGCTTTTGCCTTGAAAAGAACGGTGCTGTTGAGTGCCCTATTAATCGTGTTGCTGGCCATGGCCTTTTTTGTCTGGTCATCAATGACCGGCAACGATCATCGCACTGATGATGCCTATGTAAATGCGGATTACACCCTGGTGGCGCCGAAAGTGTCCGGCTATATCGCCAGTGTGAATGTGCAGGATAACCAGCGAGTGAAAGCGGGTGAACTGCTAGCCACGCTTGACGATCGCGATTACCGCGTGGCGCTGGAAACGGCGCAGGCGAATTTGCAGGTCAGCGATGCCAAACGCCTGAGCAGCCAGGCTCAACTGGAGCAGCAGCAATCAACCATTGATGAAGCCAAAGCGACCCTGGCGGCGAGCCAGGCGTCTGCGCAATACGCAGGACAGAGTGCGGCGCGTTATAACCAGCTGTATAAAAGCGGCACCATTGCCGCAGATGAGCAGCAGAAAGCCAGTTCAACCCAACGTTCAGCGTCTGCTGCTGTGCGGCAGAGTGAAGCTGCACTGGCTGCATCGATGAAACAGGTTGGCGTGTTACAAGCGGCCGTGCGTCAGGCAGAGGCCGATGTGACAGCAGCGCAGGCCAGCGTGGATCAGGCGAAGTTGAATCTCTCTTATACGCGGATTGTGGCACCGGTAGACGGTATGGTGGGTCAGCGTTCGGTGCGATTGGGCGCTTACGTTAGCGCCGGAACGCGTTTGCTGGCGGTGGTGCCCTTGCAGCAAACCTATATCACCGCCAACTATCTTGAAACTCAGCTGGCCGATGTGCAGCCGGGACAGAGAGCGGTGGTGAGAGTCGATGCGCTGCCTGGCAAGACCTTTACCGGTCATGTTGACAGCATTGCACCGGCGACGGGCGCGACCTTCTCCGCCATTTCACCGGACAATGCCACCGGTAATTACACCAAGGTGGTGCAGCGTTTACCGGTGAAAATTGTGCTGGATGCCAACCAACCCGATTTGGCACAACTGCGTGTGGGCATGTCCGCGATACCGGAAATTGACGCCCGATGAAAATGTGAGCAATCTCTCAGAACTGGCCTATTTATTTTCGGATCGATTGCGCGTAAATTAGCGCTCGATCCTGTTCTGAGTTCGCTTGGAACCACCTGAGAAGAAAGCGTGCAGCGGTTATGAACTTCACCTTTCTCTTATTCTGTTCGGGTTACGCTGGAGTGGGATCACCAGCATGGTAAGCGCTCAGAGGAGTCGTTTTGTGAGATATGCTTTGATGGGAGTTTCTTTCTTCCTGTTAATCTGGGTAGGCACTTTCGTGCTGATGCTCAAATAAATCCTGCCAGGCGGGGCGACCAAAGTCGCCCTTCTTAGTTTTACTCTTCTTCTTCCAGCGCTTTTACCGTTCCCGGCAATATACCATCCGCACGGAACATGGCTTTGATGCCACGTACCGCCTGACGAATACGATCGCTGTTTTCAATCAGAGCAAATCGCACATGGGTATCACCGTAGTCACCAAAGCCGATGCCCGGTGAGACGCACACTTTGGCTTCCTGCAGCAGCAGTTTGGCAAACTCCAGCGAACCGAGATGCGCGTAGTGATCGGGGATTTTCGCCCAGACATACATTGAGGCTTTTGGCAGATCGACCATCCAGCCCGCTTCATGCAGCCCTTTCACCAGCACATCGCGACGGCGTTTATACTGCTCGGCGATATCACGCACGCATTGCTGATCGCCTTCGAGTGCGGCAATCGCCGCGACCTGCAGCGGGGTGAAGGTGCCGTAATCGTGGTAGCTTTTGATACGCGCCAGCGCGGATACCAATTCTTTGTTACCCACCATAAAGCCGATACGCCAGCCTGCCATGTT
Source organism: Pantoea sp. ME81 (assembly GCF_903970985.1). Classification (NCBI taxonomy): domain Bacteria; kingdom Pseudomonadati; phylum Pseudomonadota; class Gammaproteobacteria; order Enterobacterales; family Erwiniaceae; genus Pantoea; species Pantoea sp. ME81. Next base: position 58,277 of record NZ_CAJCKS010000004.1, read on the forward strand.
GTAGCTTTTCGACAGGGTGAAGAATTCCACCGCTACGTCGCGCGCCCCCGGCACCTGCATAATCGACGGCGCTTTCCAGCCATCATAGGTGATGTCGGCGTAAGCCAGATCGTGGATGACCAGCACGTTGTACTGTTTCGCCAGCGCAATTACACGTTCGAAGAAGTCGAGTTCGACGCACTGTGAAGTGGGATTCGAAGGGAAGCCGAGGATCATCATCTTCGGTTTCGGATAACTTTCGCGGATGGCGCGTTCAAGCTCGTTGAAGAAGTCAACGCCTGCCACCAAGGGGACGGAACGCACTTGCGCACCGGCGATCACCGCGCCGTAGATGTGAATCGGGTAGCTAGGATTGGGCACCAGGACGGTATCGCCATGGTCGAGCGTCGCCAGCATCAGGTGCGCCAGCCCTTCTTTGGAACCGATGGTGACAATGGCTTCTGATTCGGGATCGATCTCCACCTGATAGCGATCTGCGTACCAGCGCGAGATGGCGCGACGCAGGCGAGGAATACCTTTCGAGGTGGAGTAACCGTGCGTGTCTTCGCGTTGCGCTACCTGACAGAGTTTTTCCACGATGTGTGGCGGCGTGGGTCCATCCGGGTTCCCCATTGAGAAATCGATGATGTCTTCGCCGCGCCGACGCGCAGCCATCTTCAATTCAGCGGTGATGTTGAATACATACGGGGGAAGGCGTTCAATACGCGAGAAACGACGGGGTGTGCTGTTATCAGCCATGATGTCCTCTGGTTTACGTAGGCGCCCGGACCGTCCGAGCGACGCTGGTCACTGCGGTGACCGAGGTAAGAACATAACGCGCTGATAACAGAATTGTCGAGAGCAACAGAATATTTTTTTAATGTTGCGGATTCAGGCGACCCAGCACCCAATCGTTTACCCATTGGTCGTTTAGCAGATAATTATCCCGAAGGGTGCCCTCAAGTGTGAAACCATTCTTTTCCAGAATGCGTCGGGACGGCCAATTCCCCTCTATGACCAGCGCTTTGAGTTTATGAAATTCTGCTTGTAGCAAGAAGTCGCACAGTGCCTTGAGCGCTTCACTGCCATAGCCGTTTCCGGTGAAGCGATGGCAGAGCATGTAGCCGACCTCAGCTTGCCGATAAGGCTGCCATTCGGCACTGCATCCAAACAGGCCGATCGGTTCATTGGTTTCGCGCAGGCGTGCCACCAGGCACAGCATGTGGAAGCTGGTGACTTGCCAGGGCGCGAGGCGTTCGGTGAAGCGCTGCCGTATGTCGTTTTCGTCAGGGATTTCACTGACCCAGGTCATGGTGTCGGGATCTTCGTGTACGACTTTGAAGATTTGCCAGTCTTCGGGTTGTAAGCGTGTCAGGGACAAGCGAGGGGTAAGAAGTTGCATTGCTGCGCTCCGCGAAATAACTCATGGCAACATAGCAAACCGCGTGATTTACAACCAGCGTTCTGCGTAGGGATAACTAATCCTCTTTTTGTTACTCAAGTTTTCCTCTTTTTGGGGAGTGTGGGGAAGTTGGGTTTAAATTGCTGCTCGTTGGGTGCCAGGGCCAAAACGGGCCAGCCCGATCGCAAAGACAACACGCATCCCTGCAGATCGGCTGGGCCATCCATGGCCCAGACGCTTTGTTCTTCGGGCTGGCCCATTCTGGCCTTGAACAACGTGCGTTGCTGTTATTAAAAACGCGTGGAGGATACTGGAGAAATTAGCAGGCCATTGGAGGCGCGTTGATCTTCGGGCTTGCCCGTACTGGCCTTGAGCTGTGCGCGTTGCTGTTCTAAACCGCATCGAAAATTGATCTAAACCATGAGAAGCGTTTTGCGGGTGTCGCGGCGCTGGCAGATCTTGATCACATTTTTTATCATACCCTCACCCTGGTTCACTCCGAGAGATGCCCTTGCCTTCCCACTTCGACATGCTGCTGGCGGTATTTGACCGCGCTGCGCTGATGCTGATTTGTCTGTTCTTCCTTACCCGCACGCGGGTATTCCGTCAGCTGCTGCAGAAAGATGAGCATTCGATCAAAGAGAAAGTGGTGGTGACGGCGATTTTCTCGCTGTTTGCGTTGTTCAGTACCTGGTCGGGCATTAACGTCGATGGCTCGCTGCTGAACGTGCGTGTGATTGCGGTGATGTCCGGCGGCATTCTGTTTGGCCCGTGGGTTGGTATAGCCACCGGGGTGATCGCGGGCATCCATCGTTATCTGATCGATATGGATGGCGTCACGGCCGTGCCTTGCCTGATTACCAGCATCGTTGCCGGTGTCGCTTCTGGGTTTATCAATCGTCGCGTGAGCAAAGAGCAGCGCTGGCGCGCCGGTATTCTTGGCGGCATGCTGTGCGAAACCCTCACCATGTTGCTGATTGTGCTGTGGGCTCGACCGATGGCGCTGGGCTTTTCGATTGTTTCTGAGATCGCGTTACCGATGATTCTCGGCGCATCGAGCATTGGCTTGATTGTACTGTTAGTGCAAAGCGTGGAAGGTGAAAAAGAAGCGATAGCAGCGCGCCAGGCCAAGCTGGCACTGGAGATAGCCAATAAAACGTTGCCGCTGTTTCGTCAGGTGAATAGCCAATCGTTGCGTCAGGTGTGCGATATCATTCGCAGCGATATTCATGCCGATGCCGTGGCCATCACCAATACCCAACAGATTCTTGCCTACGTCGGTTACGGTGAGCATAACTATCACAACGGGGATGATGGCATCAGCCCTACCACGGCGCAGTCGATTGCGAGCGGCAAAATCATCATCAAGAATAATGATGAGGCGCATCGCACCAAAGATATTCACTCGATGCTGGTTATTCCCCTTTGGGAAAAAGGGGAAGTCACAGGCACGCTAAAAATCTATTATCGCCGTGCACATCGCATTACCGGATCGCTAAAAGAGATGGCCATTGGTTTGTCGCAAATTATCTCCACCCAGCTGGAGGTATCGCGCGCGGAGCAGCTACGTGAGATGGCGAACAAAGCGGAACTACGCGCGTTGCAGAGCAAAATTAACCCGCACTTCCTGTTTAACGCGCTGAATGCTATCTCCTCTTCCATTCGTCTCAATCCAGATACGGCACGTCAGTTGGTGATCAATCTGTCGCGCTATTTGCGTTACAACCTTGAGCTGAACGATGACGAGCTGATCGATATTAAAAAAGAGTTGTGGCAGGTGAAGGATTACATCGCGATTGAACAGGCGCGCTTTGGCGATAAGCTGTCGATGATTTATGACATTGATGAAGATCTGCACTTCACGCTGCCCAGTTTGCTGATTCAGCCTCTGGTGGAAAATGCCATTGTGCACGGGATTCAGCCCTGCCGTGGTAAAGGCGTGGTGACGTTGAGTGTGAAAGACCTCGGTGATTATGTGCGCGTTGCGGTGCGCGATACGGGCGCGGGTATCAGTGAAGAGGTGATTGGCCGGGTGGCACGCGATGAGATGCCGGGTAACAAAATCGGGCTGCTTAATGTGCATCATCGGGTGAAGCTGCTTTCTGGCCGGGGTCTGAGCATCACGCGTCATCATCCGGGAACGGAAATCGCCTTCACTCTGAGCAAAAACGGTCAGCGTCTGGCTGCACCGTTGAGCCATATCACGGAACCCAGCGCGTGAAAGCCATTATCGTCGAAGACGAGTTTCTTGCTCAGCAAGAGTTGAGCTGGATGATCCAGCAGCACAGTCAGATCACTATCGAAGCCTGTTTTGATGATGGGCTGGAAGTGCTGAAGTATCTGCAAAACCATCGCGTCGATGTCATTTTCCTCGACATCAACATTCCTTCGCTGGATGGCATGCTGCTGGCCCAAAACATTAACCAATTTGCGCATAAGCCGTTGATAGTGTTTATCACCGCATGGAAAGAGCATGCGGTGGATGCGTTTGAACTGGATGCGTTTGACTACATCCTCAAGCCCTATCATGAGTCGCGTATTATCACCATGCTGAACAAGCTGGAGGCCAGTGCACAGCAGCACCTCGCACAGCCATCCACTCAGCAAAGCGCGCCGCAAACCGTTAATCTGGTGAAAGATGAGCGCATTATCGTGACAGATATCAACGATATCTATTATGTTGAAGCGCACGAAAAACTGACGTTTGTTTATACCCGCCGCGAAGCGTATGTGATGTCGATGGCGATCAGTGAATTTTGCAGTCGCCTGCCGGAACCGCTGTTTTTCCGCTGTCATCGATCGTACTGCGTCAACCTCAGCAAAATCCGCGAGATCGAGCCGTGGTTTAACAATACCTATCTGGTGAAGTTACGCGATCTGGATGCGCAAGTGCCGGTGAGCCGCAGCAAGGTGAAGGCGTTTCGCCAGTTGATGAGGTTGTAAAGCGAGCAGCAGGACGCTGCTCGCCGGAACAGATTACAGCACGCGACCCAGCGTTTGGCGCAAATGTGCACCCGCGCCCAGCAGGCCTGGCTGATCGTGGGTGATCATATACACCGGGATATCGACCAGATAATCACGGAAGCGGCCTTTGTCTTCAAACGCGGCGCGGAAGCCGGAGGCTTTGAAGAAGTCGAGGAAGCGCGGCACAATTCCCCCCGCAATGTACACGCCACCAAAGGTGCCGAGATTGAGTGCCAGGTTGCCACCGAAACGCCCCATGATCACGCAAAACAGCGACAGCGCCCGACGACAATCAATGCAGCTATCTTGTAATGCACGCTCGGTGACATCTTTCGGCTTGAGGTTTTCAGGCTCACGGCTATCAGATTTGACGATGGCGCGATAGAGATTCACCAGACCGGATCCTGACAGCACGCGCTCCGCCGACACGTGACCCAGTTCCGCACGCAGCACTTCGAGAATTTCACCCTCTTCTTCGCTGTTCGGGGCGAAGTCAACGTGACCGCCCTCGCCCGGCAGGCTGATCCAGCGCTTATCCACGTGCACCAGATGGCTCACGCCTAATCCGGTGCCGGCACCGTAAATGGCAATCGGCTTGCCTTCTACCGGCGCTTTGCCGCCAAACTGAATCACTTGATCGTCGGTCAGCATCGGGATGGCCATCGACACGGCGGTGAAATCATTGATGATTTCCAGGCTGTCGAATGCCAGGTGTTCTTTCATCTCGCGCGTTGAGAATGCCCAATCGTGATTGGTCATCTCCACCCAATCACCGGTGATAGGACAGGCAATTGCGATACAGGCATGCTTAATGTCCAGCTTTTGTTCGTCGAGATAAGCACGAATCACCGCTTCGAGATTGTCGTAGTCTGATGTTGAGAATGTTTTGGCCTGGGAGATGGCACCGGTTTCCACCTCACACAGGGCGAGACGGGCGTTGGTACCGCCCACATCGCCGACCAGGGCGTATTTTGTCATTCTTCTGCTGCTCCGCTTGGGTCATAAACAATTGCAGGACACTATATAAGAGCCTGCCAATAAAACAATAACGCCCACCAGCACGATGGGCGTAAACACTTCGGGTGCGTGCCACAGCCTGACAATCAGCGGCTTCACTGTATAGAGGCAACTTTCCGAAACTGCGGGCTTATCACGTCAGGCGTTATCGACGCAGCCTCACAGAAAACGGACGATGCGGAGAAACCGAAGCGTAACGAGTGTACGTGAGGATTTCAGGCACCGCCTGGTCTAAAACGACAAAGCCTAAGCCGGATAGTGGCTAGCCGCCGTTACGCTGGTGCAGAGCTGCAGTGACTTTACGCAACAGCGGCGGCAGATCTTGTTTTTCCATCACCACTTCCACCAGCGTCAGGCGACGCTGACGCATTAATTGCTCCATTACCGCCGTTAACTGCACCGTTTCGCTCACTCGCCAGCTTTGTGCCGCACACTCTACGCTCATCGCATGTGGCAGCGCAGTCCAGTTCCATTGTGCGATGTCGTTGTAACGCTGTTCAGCGCCGTGAATCGCCCGCTCAACCGTGTAACCGTCGTTATTGATCAGGAAAATAATCGGCTGTTGCCCGTCACGCTGTATGGAACCCAGCTCCTGGATCGTCAGCTGCGCTGAACCGTCACCGATAATCAAAATAACGCGTCGGTCAGGTTGTGCCGTTTGTGCACCAAAGGTCGCCGGTAGAGTATAGCCAATCGAGCCCCATAGCGGTTGCACCAGCAATTCTGCGCCCGGTGGTAAACGCAGCGCGGCTGCACCAAAGGCGGCCGTGCCCTGATCGGCCAGGATGATATCACCCGGCAGCAGGAAGCGCTGCATCGCCTGCCAGAATGCGCGCTGACTGATTACCGCATCATCGTTTTGCTCAATTTCTTCGCAAGATGCAGTGTCGGCCAGTGCCCAATGTACGCAGTGGCGTTGATAAACGGGCAATAATGCGGCGAGGGCTTGCGCCATGCTAAGCGGCGCAAAGCATTCTCCGCCCACCGTGGCGTGAAACGGTTGCAGGTCGATAACGCGCTCTGCGGGTAACTGCTGGGTGAAACCGGCGGTCAGGGTATCGGTAAACCGCACGCCGACGCACAGCGTGACATCCGTCTCTTCAATGGCCCGGCGCACCGCATCGCTGCTGCCTTCGGCAGCGTAGGTACCCACATAGCCGGGCTGCTGTTCATCGAGCACGCCTTTGCCCATCAGTAATGTAGCGGCGGGAATGGCGCGTAGTTGGCGGAGTGCAAACAGCGGCGATTGCAATTGCCAACGCGAAGCGAGGAAATCGGCCAGTAACGCCACGCGCTGTGCAGGAGCCAGTAAGCGTTCAGCGGCAGCAGCAAAAGCTGTCGCAACGGCGGTGTCCTGATGGACAGGCGCAACGGGCTGAGCATCAGGCACCGTAATCTCCGTCGCCGCGACATCCACCGCCAGCAGCAGATAGCCGGGCCGGTGCTGGTTAAGCGCTTCCGATATCACACGGTCAATTTCTTCAACCGCATTATCCGCAGTCAGCACCGCGCTGGCGGTACTTACCTCTTGTGCCATGCGCAGGAAATGATGGAAGTCGCCGTCCCCCAGTGAATGATGTACACAGTCACCTTGCTGCTGCGCACGACTGGCTGGCGCGCCAACAATATGAATCACCGGGACATATTCGGCATAGCTGCCCGCAATCCCATTAATCGCACTCAGTTCACCCACGCCAAACGTGGTGAGCAGTGCAGCAGCACCGTTGCAACGACCGTAGCCATCCGCCGCGTAGGCGGCATTGAGTTCATTGGCGCAACCGACCCAGGCAATCTCAGGATGAGCGATAACGCTGTCGAGAAATTGCAGATTGTAATCACCCGGCACACCGAACAGATGACGGATGCCAGCTTGCTGTAAACGGTGCAGTAAATAGTCGCCAACGTTGAGGGTTTTCATCGACAGCTCCTTCTTAAGGGGATGATCGAATTATCAGCGATGTGGCTGAATTGGCGAGATTTTCACCATCAGCGCATGGTGATTTGTGGCAAGCAATCGTTACGACGACAGAAAATTCTGTAAGTTGCGATCTTCGGCGCGTTTCGGCTTAGTGTAAACGCATACACTGCTATGCTGATGTCACTTTCTCCCCTTTTGAGACAGGAACGCTGCATGTCTGTATTTCCTCATCCCGACCGCTATCAACAGATGCAATATCGTCGCAGTGGCCGTACTGGCCTGAAATTACCGGCCATTTCGCTGGGTTTATGGCACAACTTTGGCGACAGCACGCGCGTCGATAATAGCCGTGAACTCCTGCGCCACGCCTTTGATCGCGGCATCACGCACTTCGACCTTGCCAACAACTACGGACCCCCGCCGGGTTCTGCGGAGTCCAATTTTGGTCGCATTCTGCGCGAAGATTTTGCCGGGCTGCGCGATGAGCTGGTGATCTCCACCAAAGCCGGATACACCATGTGGGACGGCCCTTACGGCGACTGGGGTTCGCGCAAGTATCTGATTTCAAGTCTGGATCAGAGCCTGAAACGCATGGGGCTGGAGTATGTCGATATCTTTTATCATCACCGTCCCGATCCGGAAACGCCGCTGGAAGAGACCATGCGCGCGCTCGATCAGGTGGTGCGTCAGGGCAAAGCGCTGTATGCCGCCATTTCCAATTACCCGGCAGATAAAGCAGCCGAAGCGATTGCCATTCTGCGCGATCTGGGCACGCCTTGCCTGATTCATCAGCCGAAATACTCCATGTTCGAACGTGCACCGGAAGAGCAAGGTCTACTGGATGTGCTGGGTGATAATGGCGTCGGCTGCATCGCCTTCTCTCCGCTAGCGGGTGGTGTGCTGACCGATCGCTATCTGCAAGGCATCCCTGAGGATTCCCGTGCCGCCAGCGGCAGTAAATTCCTTAATGAGAGCCAGTTGACGCAAGAGAAGATGGAAAAAGTGCGTAAGCTGCAGGCGATCGCCCAACAGCGTGGGCAGAAGCTGGCGCAAATGGCGCTGAGCTGGGTGCTGCGTGATGCACGCGTGACGTCGGTGCTGATTGGTGCAAGTAAAACTGCGCAAATTGATGATGCCGTTGAGATGCTAAGCCAGCCCGAGCTGACAACTGAAGAGATCGAAGCGATTCATAACATATTAGTGTAAACGCTTACCTACCCGGCTCAGGCCGGGTATTTTCCGCAGCAGAAAATTCTCAATTCAGATTTCCCGCAACGTTTTCAGACTCACTCTCAAGGCAACACTGGACCGATGTGGCACACTAGCGCAACGGTGGCAGTGATAAGCCACTGAAAAGGAGAAGTTATGAAACGTGCAATTTTGTTTGCCGCCTTGCTGGCAACACTTTCACCCCTGGCGATGCACACAGCAGAAGCCAACAGCGCCACCCTTACATTGGCTCCGGGTGTCACGCTGCATCTCGGCGATCGCGACCGTCGAGGTTACTATTGGGATGGCGGCCGCTGGCGTGAGCCGCGTTGGTGGAATGATCGTTATCGCTACAGCGATCACCGCTGGTGGCGTCATGAAGAGTGGCGTCGCCATCAGGCTTACGAACGTGAGCGTGAACGCCGCTGGCATGAGCGGGAACGCCGTGAGCATTGGCGCCATGACCATCGTCATGATGACAGGCATGATCACCACCACCATTAATACAAAAATCCCGGCCTGATAGCCGGGATTTTCTTTTTTTCGTCTTGACCAGCCGAAGCGTTACCAGCCGAGCGCCTCACCGACTAACAGATAGAGATTCAATGCCACCACCAGCACCACTATCAGGCGTCCGGCGTTTTGCATCAGGCGCGAATTGACCATCTCATCGCCCATCAACTCGCGGTTGCCGGTAAAGGCCAACAGCGGGATCAATGCTAGTGCGATACCGAAACTCAACAGTACCTGGCTCATCACCAGAATGCGCGTTGGATCCCATCCGGCCCAGATCACGATAAAGGAAGGCAGCATGGTGATGGTGCGACGTAGCCACAGCGGAATATGGAAGCGAATAAAGCCCTGCATCACCACCTGTCCCGCCAGTGTTCCCACCACGGTAGAAGACAAGCCTGCCGCCACCAGACTTAATCCAAACACAATGGCTGCTGCGCGGCCCAACAAAGGTTGCAGCGTCAAATACGCCTGGTCGAGATCCACAATGCTGGTGTGCCCGCTGAAGTGGAAAGCTGCCGCCGCAGTCGCCATCATCGCCAGATTGACAAAGCCGGCAATGGTCATGGCAATCGCCACATCGAGTTTAGTGGACGAGTAGCGATCCGCTTTGCTGCCAATGTTACCGTGTTGCGTCAGTGCCGAGTGCAGGTAAATCACATGCGGCATGATGGTGGCACCCAGCACACCGGCAGCGAGGAACACGGCGTCAGAGGTGGGCAGCGAAGGCAACGCCATACCGGTGACCAATTCACTCACTTTCGGCTGCGAGAAAAACAGCTCAACAATATAAGCGGCAGCGACAAACAGTAGCAGGCCGCCAATCACCAATTCCAGCGGCTTCTGGCCCCGGCTTTGTAGCATCAAAATCAGGTAGGTCGCCACACCGGTGAGCACTGCGCCTTGCAGTAGCGAAATCCCCAGCAATAATTTAAAGCCGAGTGCCGCACCGATAAATTCCGCGAGGTCAGTGGCCATGGCGATGATTTCCGCCTGCACCCAATAGAACCACACTGCCGGGCGTGGAAAGCGATCGCGGATATGCTCGGCAAGGTTTTTACCGGTGGCGATGCCAAGTTTGGCTGACATCAGCTGAATCAGCATCGCCATCACATTGGCCCAGACCACCACCCACAGCAGTTTGTAGCCGTAGGCCGCACCCGCCTGAATATTGGTGGCAAAGTTACCGGGATCGATATAACCAATTGCCGCGATGAAGGCAGGGCCAAGCAGCGCGAGCTTGATTTTTCTGGCTCCGCGAGCGGCGCGCTCAGCAGTGCGACTTTCTGACATAGTGTGGACCCTGTCCTAACGCTTGTTGACCCATGCAGCTTAACGGGCGCTCAAGGCAAGTGAAATTTGATTATAGTTATCGTAATAATAGATGGTGCTATGAAGTATAGCCATTGCTATACCTTGCGGTAAAGCCAGTTCTTGCCAAAATGTTTGCAACAGGAATCACTCTACTCCCGGGTTATTTTATAGACAATGTTTTTATGGATATTTCTTGTGAAGGCTTTGTGAAGAGGTTGTGAGCGGTGAGACTATTCTTAGAAATTTGTCGATACCGAATACTTATAATGTGGTTTTGATCTCGTTTTTAAGTAACGCGTTACATAGAATACGCAACAAAATACAACCCTCCTCAAATTTGGAGCCGACATGTCCCATATTTTGCACTTTCTTTTGGCATTAGTGGTGGTAGCCGTACTGGCCTTACTGGTCAGTCACGATCGTAAAAGCATCCGTATTCGTTACATCGTACAGCTTCTGGTTATCGAAGTTTTGCTGGCGTGGTTCTTCCTCAACTCTGAAGCGGGCCTCGGTTTCGTCAAAGGGTTTGCGGGTCTGTTTGATCATCTGCTGAAGTATGCTGCCGAAGGGACTAACTTCGTATTCGGCAACATGAACGACAAAGGCCTGGCGTTCTTCTTCCTGAATGTTCTGTGCCCGATCGTGTTTATCTCCGCGCTGATCGGTATTTTGCAGCATTTCCGTATCCTGCCTTGGGTGATCCGCGGCATCGGCACCGTGCTGTCAAAAGTCAACGGTATGGGCAAACTGGAATCCTTCAACGCCGTAAGCTCTCTGATTTTGGGACAGTCAGAAAACTTTATCGCGTATAAAGATATCCTTGGCAAAATGTCACAGCGTCGCATGTACACCATGGCTGCTACGGCAATGTCGACAGTTTCCATGTCCATCGTCGGCGCTTATATGACTATGCTGCAGCCGAAATATGTGGTGGCCGCGCTGGTATTGAACATGTTCAGCACCTTCATTGTGTTGTCACTGATCAACCCTTACCGCGTCGATAGCGAAGAAGATCTGCAGTTGCAGGATCTGCACAAAGGTCAGAGCTTCTTCGAAATGCTGGGCGAATATATCCTTGCCGGTTTCAAAGTGGCGATCATCGTTGCCGCCATGCTGATTGGTTTTATCGCCCTGATTTCTGGCCTGAACGCGCTGTTTGACCTGATCTTCGGCATCAGCTTCCAGGGTGTGCTGGGTTATGTGTTCTACCCGTTTGCGTGGGTGATGGGCGTGCCGTCCAGTGAAGCGCTGCAGGTTGGCAGTATCATGGCAACCAAACTGGTTTCTAACGAATTCGTGGCGATGATGGATCTTCAGAAGATTGCTGGTCAGCTGTCACCGCACGCAGAAGGAATCCTGTCTGTGTTCCTCGTCTCCTTCGCTAACTTCTCCTCTATCGGGATTGTGGCGGGTGCGATTAAGGGCTTGAACGAAGAACAGGGTAACGTGGTTTCTCGCTTCGGCCTTAAACTGCTGTACGGCTCAACCCTGGTGAGCGTGCTTTCTGCCGCTATCGCCGGTCTGGTTCTGGCCTTCTGATGTTCAGGGCGAGCTACGGCTCGCCCTTCTCTTCTTAATTATGCCTTTCTGTTCTATCTCGCGTTTCAACCCGTCTATCCCCGTCATTCGCCGCTTCCCCGCCTGACGCAAAACCTTTGCACAATATTGAATTTCCGTCCCGGTTGCCTGCGCCCGTAGCTTTTCTCCATAACGTCACATCTGGAGAATCGTATGAGCATTCAATTTCTTGGCATGATTGGCCACCGCCTGGCTTCCGAAATCATTCCCGCTAGCGGGCCGCTGTTCGATAAAGATTACATCGCGCGTTTCGCCCGCGCCCATGAAGAAGCCGGGTTCGACCGCATCCTCGTGGGCTATTGGTCTGATCAACCCGACGGCTTTCTGGTGACCGCACATGCTGCGGCACACACCTCAACACTAAAATTCCTGCTGGCACACCGTCCGGGCTTTGTCGCACCGACTCTGGCCGCACGCAAGCTGGCAACGTTGGATCAACTGACCGATGGTCGGCTGGCCGTGCATATCATCAGCGGCGGTAGCGATGTCGAGCAGCGTCGTGATGGTGACTTCCTGAATAAAGCCGAACGCTATGCGCGCAGCGATGAGTTTCTTGCCGTGCTGAAGCAGAGTCTGGAATCCAGCCAGCCTTATGATCACAAGGGACATTTTTACCAGGCTGAGCAGGCGTTTTCCGCCATCAAACCTGCGCAGAAAAAGCTGCCGATATACTTTGGTGGATCGTCTCAGGAAGCGATTGATGTCGCTGCGCGCCATGCCGATGTCTTTGCCTTGTGGGGCGAGCCACTGAAAGGGGCGGAAGAGACGGTGCGCAATGTGCGAGCCGCTGCGGCTCAGCACGGGCGTGAGATTGATTTCAATATCTCGTTCCGTCCAATTATCGGTAAAACCGAGAAAGAGGCCTGGGAACGTGCCGAGCATATCCGTGAACTGGCCGAGAAGCAGTTGCAAGAGACCGGCTTCGCCTTTGGTAAACCCAAGCCGCAAAGTGTTGGCGCTCAGCGTTTGCTGGCTGCCGCCAACGAAGGCGATCGTCTGGACAAAGTGTTATGGACCGGCGTAGCGAAACTGGTACAGGGCGGCTACAACTCCACCGCACTGGTAGGCACCGCCGATCAGGTTTCCGATGCGCTGCTGGATTACTATCGCCTGGGTATTCACAGCGTGCTGATTCGCGGCTTCGATCCGCTGAATGATGCGGTGGAATATGGCGAGGAGCTGATTCCGCTGACGCGTGAGAAAGTCGCGGCGCTAAACGCCGCTAACAAAAGGAGCGCCTGATGCGGCTGGCAACTCTCTTTACCGGCGTTGCGCTGGCGATCTCCACGCTCCATCCGCTGTTCGCTGCTGATAAAGTCACACTGCGCCTGGGCGATGTTAAGGGGGATCGTTTTGCCGCGTTAAAGGCGTCAGGTGAACTCAATAATCTGCCCTACGATCTGAAACTCACTGCCTTTGATTCGGGTGCACCGGTGCAGGAAGCATTAAATGCCGGTGCACTGGATGTCGGCTTTACCGGTGATCTGCCGTTCCTGTTTGTGTTTGCGGCTGGCGCGCCGGTGAAAGCGGTGGGCGCATGGCAAAACAATCCTGACAGTATCGCGCTGCTGACACGTCCTGATGCCGGGATTCACCGTTTGCAGGATTTGAAAGGCAAGCAGATCGCGGTGAATCGCGGTGGCTGGGGTCACTATCTGCTGCTTGGCTTGCTGGAGCGTGCCGGATTAAAACCAGACGATGTCACGCTGCGCTTCCTTGGACCTGTTGATGGCCGAGCCGCCTTGACCTCCGGCGCCGTATCCGCATGGGCGCCGTGGGAACCTTATATCGCCACCTCTACCGCCGTCGATGGCACGGTGCGCGTCGCTGACGGCGGCGGTAAAGGCATTATGTCGGGTTATTCGTATGCGCTGGCGCGTGATGAAGCGATCAATGATGCAGGTAAACGTAAAGCGATTGCCGATCTGCTGGCGCGCCTGGCTAAGGCACAAATCTGGGCGCAGCAACATCCGCAGGAGTTCGCCAGCGTGCTGGGTAAAACGCTCAATATGCCCACCAACATTACCAGCAGCTGGATAGCCGATGCGCGCATTCGACCGCTGGTGTTTGATGCCAGCCTAATCCCCACCCTGCAAAAATCGGCTGACTTCTTCCATCGCTATCAGGTGCTGCCGAAAGCGATCGATGTCAGTAAAGCCTTTGATTTTAGCCTGTCTGCTCAGGCCAATCAGGTCGCTGAAAGCGCGCCGGGAGATAAATCATGAGTGCCTATCAGCATCATCGTTTACGCGACTTTGTCGGTAACCTTGCCTTCTTGCTCGACCAGAATCCCGATGAAGCCACTGTTTTGCAACAGGGCAGCGCCTGGCTGGGCGAGCTGATCCAATATGACGACTGGCTGGACGAGGCTTACTCTCAGCCGCATCCCGAACACTATCAACAATATCTGCTGTACGCCGATGCCCGGCAGCGCTTTTCAGTTGTGAGCTTCGTCTGGGGGCCAGGCCAGCAAACCCCGATTCACGACCATCGCGTATGGGGATTAATTGGCATGCTGCGCGGTGCGGAGATATCGCAATCCTGGCAGCCCGGGCCGAACGGCCTGCAACCGGAAGGTGCGCCGATACGGCTCGATCCCGGCAGTGTCGAAGCCGTCTCTCCCAACGTGGGCGATATCCATCGCGTCAGCAATGCCTATGACGATCGCGTCTCAATCAGCATCCACGTGTATGGCGCCAATATCGGCGCGGTAAAACGCGCGGTGTATCGCGAAGACGGCAGTGAAAAACAGTTTATCTCCGGTTACAGCAACCGTTACTTACCGAACATTTGGGATCTATCACATGAGTAAAACCGTTTTCCCTTTCCGCCAGGCGGCGGACATTCTTGAGGCTCTGCGTCAGCAGCAGGAAGTGGCGATTGTTGATGTGCGCGACGAAGCACTGTTTGCCACCGGCCATCCGCTGTTTGCGGTGAATATCCCGCTTTCCAAACTTGAACTGGAACTGTTAGATCGCATCCCGCAACTGACGACAGCTATCACGCTTTATGATAACGGCGAAGGACTGGCGCTGACGGCTGCGGAACGAATTGCAGCACTGGGTTACAGCAATATAGCGCTGTTAAAAGAGGATTTGGCCGGGTGGCAGGCTGCGGGCGGGGAGCTGTTTATTGACGTGAATTCACCGAGCAAAGCCTTTGGTGAACTGGTTGAACATCACAATCACACCCCTTCCCTGTCAGCTGATGAAGTGCACAGCTTAATCAACAGCGACGCCAATGTAGTGGTGCTGGATGCGCGCCGCTTTGATGAATACCAGACCATGAGCATTCCAGGCGCCACCAGCGTGCCGGGCGGTGAGCTGGTGTTGCGCGTGCGTGATCTCGCGCCATCACCGGAAACCACGGTGATTGTGAACTGTGCGGGCCGCACGCGCAGCATCATCGGCGCCCAGTCGCTGGTGAATGCCGGTATCCGTAATCCGGTGTTTGCGCTGCGCAACGGCACGATTGGCTGGACGCTGGCAGGACACGACCTGGATAAAGGTCAGTCGCGCCGCTACGGTGAAACCAGCGAAACAGCACAGCGCCAGGCGGCGAGTCACGCACGAGGCATTGCCGATCGCGCAGGCGTAGAGCGTATCCCGCTGGCCACGCTCAAGCGCTGGCAACAGGAACCGCGTACCACTTACCTTTTCGACGTGCGTGATGCAGACGAATATGCGTCGGGTCATCTGCCCGGCAGTCGTCATGTACCAGGCGGACAGCTGGTGCAGGAAACCGATCATTACGCCAGCGTGCGCGGTGCACGTATTGTGCTGATTGATGACGATGGCGTGCGTGCCAATATGACTGCATCCTGGCTGGCGCAGCTTGGCTGGCAGGTGTCAGTGCTGGAAGAGTTGCAGGCCAGTGATTTCACTGCCACCGGTGCCTGGAAAGCGCAGGTTCCTGCGGTTGCACAGCCAGAGTTTATTTCTCCGCAGCAACTGGCGGAGTGGCTGGAGGAAGGTCAGACCCAGGTACTGGACTTCACCACGCGCGCCAATCACCTCAACAGTCATATTCCGGGAGCAGGCTGGCTGCTGCGTTCAACGCTGCAAAAAGAGGGCAAAGCCATACTGCCTGCGGCACGACGTTATGTGCTGACCTGCGGCAGCAGCCTGTTGGCCGGATATGCGGTTGAACAGGTGGCGGAACTCACCGGCAAGCCAGTGTTTGTGCTGGAGGGTGGCAATGCGGCCTGGCGCGCAGCGCAGTTGCCCACCGAGCAGGGCGACCAGCAGTTGCTGTCTCCGGCGATTGATCGCTATCGCCGTCCGTATGAAGGCACCGATATCGCACCTGCTGTGATGCAGGCGTATCTGGATTGGGAATACGGTCTGGTGGCGCAGTTGGATCGTGATGGCACGCACGGCTTCCGCGTGTTGCCTGCACAAGAACAAGCCGCAACCGCTTAATTCTTAGTGCCATGAATTGCGCCGCGACCAGATTGTGCATAATTTCAGTGCACACTAAGCTCTGGCGGCACGATTTATGGCGCACTCTGATGCAGTGCTGAACGCTGAACGCTGAACGCTGAACGCTGAACGGAATAATCATCTCAGCGCGTGAGAAACTGCTGCGGTGCGATTCATTGCGCCCCTAATGAGAGGCTGGTGCTGAATGGGTGAGATCATCTCAGCGCACAGGAAGAAGCACGCGCGATTTACGGCGCAATTCGTCGAGATACTTGATATCAAAAGATGGGCGCATTTCAGAACGCTGGGAGTTGTCGTCACACGAATAATGACGCCATTCTGCATACGAAATGAGCAATTATAAATTCAGTCAGTGTTAGATTGTGATGCTATAGTTCAGGACGAACAGAGATTTGGTGGAGATAAGCGGGATCGAACCGCTGACCTCTTGCATGCCATGCAAGCGCTCTCCCAGCTGAGCTATACCCCCACATCTGGAAATCTTTTTCAGTGCATCGTTAAAACGATTTGGTGGAGATAAGCGGGATCGAACCGCTGACCTCTTGCATGCCATGCAAGCGCTCTCCCAGCTGAGCTATACCCCCAGCACCGAAAAACAGTCGATTTAACTCGACGGACGGCATCATATGAAACCGCTCCCTGAGTGTCAACGCCAAATTCTCGTTCTGTGTTCAATCGCTGAAAAAGGCGGCAACGCCCTACCGTAATGGCTTTTTTTTCAGCGCAACTGTGCAACCCGTTAACGTATTTTCGCATTTAACACCCTGCAACCGAGGTTAAATCAGGGTTAAAGATGTTAGGAATAATCTTGTGTTCGTTACGGGTAAGTGTAAAACTTAGCGCGCAAATTAACCGGTCAACCTTCCAGGGTATATCACTCTTTGATCGGCCAGCATTTTCCCCTTGTTCAATAAAAGAAAAGTGAAATATGTCGCTGCATACACCGAAAGAGATCGCCCAACTGGCGATTCAAGCGGGCGTGGCTAAAAGCCGTTTGCCTGTTTCCACCTTATTGATCCTTGGTTTTATGGCCGGTGCCTTTATTGCCACTGGTTTTCTGTTGGATCTGCATGTTATCAACCAACTGCCTGCTGAATGGGGCTCCTTTGGCGGCTTCCTCGGCGCGGCGGTGTTCCCGGTTGGCCTGATTCTAACCGTTCTGGCCGGTGGTGAACTGTTGACCGGCAACATGATGACCTTACCGATTGCGTGGTTCGCTCGCCGCATCAGTGGTTTAAGCGTGCTGCGCAACTGGTTCTGGGTCACCATTGCCAACTTTATTGGCAGCATCGCGGTCGCCTGGTTCTTTGGTCATATGCTCGGTATGACCGAAGGCGATTATCTGAAAAAGACCGTGGCAATTGCGCATGCCAAAGTGAATGCGGATTTCCTGCACGCCTTCATTTCCGGCATTGGTTGCAACTGGCTGGTGTGTCTGGCGGTGTGGTTAGCCTTCGCCAGTAAAGATATGGTCGGCAAAATCTTTGGCATGTGGTTCCCGGTGATGGCCTTCGTGGCAATTGGCTTCCAACACGTGGTGGCGAACATGTTTATTGTGCCCGCCGCGATTTTTGCCGGACAAATGAGCTGGGCAGACTTTGCGCCAAACGTGATTGCCGTCTTCCTTGGCAACGGCGTGGGCGGTGCAATATTTGTTGGTCTCACCTATTTCCTTGCTTTCCGTCCTGCACAAGCTGAAACCAGCGAAGCTTAATATCCGATTTATGCCTTTTGTCATGAGACAAGAGGCATTTTCCTGCCTGATTACTTTTCCCCGTTACGTTTTGTTGTAATATGTACAGCTAATGTATTTAACAGGGACAGCATCGTGAAAAAGGAATGGCTCACCCCCGAGGAGCTCGCGCTGGAAACGGGCTACAGTCGGCAAACGGTGAATAAATGGATCAAACGCGAAAACTGGACAACCACGCCCAAGCCCGGTGTACAGGGTGGTAAGGCGCGATTGATTCATATTGATGAGCGTGTAAAAAGCTTTGTTCAGTCTACCCGCCACGCGACCGAGCCGGCGGCCAATTACGGTGCTCAACAAAATACGTTACCTGCGTTATTAATTAATTCTGTCCAGCAAATGACAACCGCTGAACAAGATCAACTGGCCGCATTGTTGCTGCGCGAGGGGATAAGTGGTGTGCTGGAACGGCTAGGGATTAAAGAAGATTAAAAAAAGCCGGGCGCTCATGCTCCCGGCTTTTTTAATGCCCGCGATAAGTGAAGCGGCAACGTTACAGGCTGCCGCTAACTCAATTAAGCCTGGGCTTCACGCTCAGCAATGAAGGCCAGCGCTTTTTCGATACGGGCCACGCTGCGGCTGCGACCAATCGCTTCAACCGTCACATCCAGTGCCGGAGACTGGCCTGCACCGGTGACCGCCACGCGCAGTGGCATGCCCACTTTGCCCATACCCAATTCCAGCGCATCAGCAGCACCCTGAATCGCGTTGTGCACATTCTCGGCATTCCACTCGCTGTCGCTCAGCGCAGCCAGTTTGTCACGCACCACTTCCAGTGGCTGGCGTGCAACAGGACGCAGATGTTTCTTCGCCGCGTCAGCATCAAAGGCTTCAAACTCTTCATAGAAGTAACGGCAGGAAGCCGCGATCTCGACCAGCGTTTTGCAACGCTCACCCAGCAGCGTCACCAGCTTCGCCAGTTCCGGACCGGTGCGGGTATCGATATTCTGTTGCTCGATGTGCCACTGCAGCTGCGTTGCCACGTATTCTGGCGGCAGCGTATTAATGTAGTGATGGTTCAGCCACTGCAGTTTTTCGGTGTTAAACGCACTGGCAGATTTACTCACGGCATCCAGAGTAAACAGCTCGGCCATCTCAGCCACGCTGAAAATTTCCTGGTCGCCATGTGACCAGCCCAGACGCACCAGATAGTTGAGCAGCGCTTCCGGCAGATAGCCGTCATCACGGTACTGCATCACACCGACTGCGCCATGGCGTTTCGACAGCTTCTTACTGTCATCACCCAGGATCATTGAGACGTGCGCGTAGGTTGGCACCTCTGCACCAATCGCTTTAAGGATGTTGATCTGGCGTGGCGTGTTGTTGATGTGGTCTTCACCACGGATCACGTGAGTGATGCCCATATCCCAGTCATCCACCACCACACAGAAGTTGTAGGTTGGTGAACCATCGGTGCGGCGGATGATCAGATCATCCAGCTCCTGATTGCTGAACTCAATTGGACCACGGATCTGGTCGTCAAAAATGACCGAACCTTCTTGCGGATTACGGAAACGCACCACGCAAGGCTCATCCGCCGCATGATGTTCATGGCTGTCACGGCAGCGGCCGTCATAGCGTGGCTTCTCGCCTTTCGCCATCTGCTCTTCACGCAGCGCTTCTAAACGCTCTTTAGAGCAATAGCATTTATAAGCAGTACCTGCTGCTACCATCTCATCGATGACCGCGTTGTAACGATCAAAGCGCTTCGTCTGATAGTACGGGCCTTCATCCCACTGCAGGTTTAGCCAGTTCATGCCATCCATGATGGCTTCAATGGCTTCCGGCGTTGAACGTTCCAGATCGGTATCTTCGATACGCAGAACGAATTCGCCCTTGTTGTGGCGAGCATAAAGCCAGGAATAAAGAGCAGTACGGGCACCGCCCACATGCAGGTAGCCCGTTGGGCTGGGTGCGAAGCGAGTTTTGATTTTCATTCAGCATTGCCTTAGATGCGCAGGTTTCTTTGTCTGGATGACAAAAAAACGGGTTAACGCGAAAAAACAGTGCGCATATTCTAGCAGGTGGGACGCTTTCCTCAATGACTCTCGCGGCGGCATCACAGATTGAAGTGCGTTTTTCTGCTAATAAAACCAGCACATTGGCTAAAAGCGCGGCATGCTGACTAAATTTAAAGCGAACGCACATTTATGTTTTAAAAAGCGTTGACTCACTTCGAAGGATCCCTATAATGCGACTCCACACAGCGGGGGTGATTAGCTCAGTTGGTAGAGCATCTCCTTTACACGGAGGGGGTCGGCGGTTCGAGCCCGTCATCACCCACCACTCTAAAAGTGGCTCGCAGTGTACAAGAGTTTGAAGAGTAAGATATGGGCGATTAGCTCAGTTGGTAGAGCATCTCCTTTACACGGAGGTCGGGAGAGCGTCGGGTAGGGGAAGAGGGGACGGCACGCGCTCAGAGCTGGGATGTCGCGGTCGGGGAAGATGGCCTAAACTAAGCATAGAAGCGTATAGCGCGACCGGCTCTAGGG
>NZ_CAJCKS010000005.1:0-70612 GCF_903970985.1 Pantoea sp. ME81
CTCACTCACTCACTCACTCACTACTCACTACTCACTACTCACTACTCACTACTCACTCAATCCATTACGCCATGACCTACTTTGGCTGGCTCGCAAAATTGTCGGAAATTAGCGACAAACACGATATTGATGTGTCGCTAAATGGTGACATTTAAATTATTGATTTATATTGGATCAATTTTTCATCCTCTAACTCGTTGCTGATCAGCGACACTTTCGTCAGACCAGCCGGTCCGCTTTTTCATAAAAAAATGCGTCACACCTCGCATTACTCTGATAATCAATGCTATTTCATTTTTGGCACGATAGTTGCTATACTTACAGCGTTGCTCATTCTCCTGTCTATGATTGCCCCGCATTGCGGTTGAGCTCATAAAATTCGAATGACGCACCAAACGGAGCCTGCCGTCCACCCAACCGATAATCGCTTGCTTTGCAACGTTATCAAGCATCGGACGCAACGTTGAGTTAGGCTCCACCTATTTTGCAAGCGATGCTGCGGCGTCGCTCTCACGGCAGCCCAAAAGGGCTGCCGTTTTCCTTTCGGTACTTTCTTCCCTATTGATACTTCGTTAGCATGCCAGCAGCTCACATTAAAGGATGCGCGGTAGTGAAGAGATGGCGTCTGTTTCCCCGATCCCTGCGGCAGTTAGTCTTGATGGCTTTTTTGCTGGTCCTGTTGCCATTGCTGGTGCTGGCGTGGCAAGCCTGGGAAAGTTTGTCTGCGCTGAGTAATCAGGCCGCAGATACCAATCGCAATACCTTTACCGACGTACGCCGCAGCGAAGCGATGGCGCGCACGGCGCTCGAGCTGGAGCGCAGTTATCGTCAATATTGCGTGTTAGGGGATGCCACCTTGCAAAAGCTTTATCAGACGCAGTGGACGCGATACGGTCAGATGCTCACCAGCCATGCAGATAGCCTGCCGGATCTTCCTTCCTTCAAAGCGCTGCAGGAAACCTTGCCGCAGCTCGCCAGCGTGCAGTGCGACAACGGTAACCCAGTGGCAAAAGCCGCAACGGCCCTCGAACATTTTTCTGATGCCAATGCGCAAATGGTGCAGGCGACGCGTGAAGTGGTATTTTCGCGTGGCTTGCAGCTTCAGCGCGAAATCGCCGATCGCGGCCAGTTTTTCGGCTGGCAGGCGCTGATTCTGTTTCTGATCAGTCTGGCACTGGTGCTGCTGTTTACCGGCATGATCATCGGCCCGGTTAAACGCGTAGAACGGATGATTAACCGACTGGGGCAAGGCAAAGCGCTTGGCGATAGCGTCAGTTTTCGCGGTCCGCGTGAAATCCGCTCTCTTGGCCAGCGCATCGTGTGGCTGAGCGAGCGTTTGAGCTGGCTGGAAGAGCAGCGTCATGAATTTTTGCGTCATCTCTCACACGAACTGAAAACCCCGCTTGCCAGCTTACGAGAGGGCACGGAATTATTGGCCGATCAGGTGGCTGGGCCGCTCAATGCGGAACAGCAAGAAGTGGTCGCGATTCTTGATACCAGCAGCCGCCATTTGCAGCGTCTCATCGAACAACTTTTGGATTACAACCGCAAACTGGCGGATGGCCCCATGGCGCTGGAGCCGGTAGCAATCCATGACATCGTTGATGCGGTCGTTAAAATCCATTCATTGCCCGCCGGTGCACGTCAGATCACCACCCATGTTGATCTTCAGGTGGCGCACTGTCTGGCAGAGGCAACATTGCTGCAAAGGGTCATCGACAACCTCTATTCGAACGCCGTGAACTACGGCAGCGAATCCGGTAACATCTGGCTGCAGAGCCAACAGAAAGGCAACCAGGTGTGGATTGAGGTGGCGAACACCGGCACACCGATTCCGGCCGAAGAGCAGGCGATGATTTTTGAGCCCTTTTTTCAGGGCAGCCAGCAGCGCAAAGGGCCAGTTAAAGGCAGCGGGCTGGGGTTAAGCATCGCCAAAGATTGCCTGCGCAGGATGCAGGGCGATTTGCAATTGGTAACGCGCAAGGATGCGGATGTCTGTTTTCGAATCATTTTGACGACCAGCGCCGGGAATGCCTGATTAATGAAACACACCCTGATTAAACTTTTTAGCTGCGCGTTGGTGGCATTTGGCTTGAGTGCCTGCCAGACACCGTCCACGGGCAGCGCGTTACACGATGGCACCAATCTTCCTGAGCCAGAAGTGCGGCTGCCTGATTATCTGGCGACCGATTGTCAAAACGTGTGGAAGATTGAAACGCCAACAGCCATGAGCAACCCTCTTTACTGGCAGCGTGCTATCGACTGTGGTGAGCGTTTATCCCCAGCGGAAGCGCGGGCTGAGGCACGACGCTGGCCAGTACAAGGCTGGTCGCGTGCTTTTAAACAAGGCATTCTGCTGGCAAATGGCAATGTGACGCCCTTTGAGCGCCGTCAGTTCGTCGATACGCTAGACGGTTACAGCGCTTCCTATCCAACCTCCGTGCGTCCGTTATTAATGTTGTGGCGTAGCAATCAGGCGGCGCAGCTGGCGTTAAGCGGTGAACGCAGCCGCTATGCTGCACTCCAGCAAAGCCACGATACTGAGCTGGATAGCCTGCGCCAGCAGCAAACCAAACTGCGTCAATCACTGGAGGAGACTCAGCGTAAGCTTGAGCGCTTAACTGACATCGAACGCCAGCTGTCGTCCCGTAAACCGGCGGACAGCAGCGATACATCGCACGGCGCCAGTGATGCACAAAGTGAGGATCAGTGACCATGAAACAGTCTGCACGTTTACTGCTGGTGGATGATGATCCCGGCCTGCTTAAACTGCTTGGCATGCGCTTAAGCAGTGAAGGCTATCAGGTGACCACCGCCGCAAGTGGCCCGGATGCGCTGCGCCAGTTGCAGAAAGAGAAAGTTGATCTGGTGATCAGCGATCTGCGTATGGATGAAATGGACGGACTGGCGTTATTTGGCGAAATACAGAAACGCCATGCGGGTTTGCCGGTGATCATTCTTACGGCGCACGGCTCGATCCCCGAAGCGGTTTCCGCTACGCAGCAGGGGGTGTTCAGTTTTCTGACGAAGCCCGTGGATCGTGACGCGCTGTATAAAGCCATTGATGAAGCGCTGGCACAGCGCGCGCCGGTCAGCGATGACACCTGGCGTGAGGCCGTGGTAACACGCAATCCATTGATGCTGCGTTTGCTGGATCAGGCGCACATGGTGGCGCAATCCGATGTTAGCGTGTTGATTAACGGCCAGAGCGGTACCGGTAAAGAGGTGCTGGCGCAGGCGATTCACGCCGCCAGCCCGCGTGCAAACAAGCCGTTTATTGCCATTAACTGTGGTGCGCTACCGGAGCAACTGCTGGAGTCTGAGCTGTTTGGTCACGCCAAAGGGGCTTTCACCGGTGCCGTGAGTGCGCGTGAAGGGCTGTTTCAGGCGGCGGAGGGTGGCACGCTGTTTCTTGATGAAATTGGTGATATGCCACAGGCGTTGCAGGTCAAACTACTGCGCGTCTTGCAGGAGCGAAAAGTGCGTCCACTGGGCAGTAATCGGGATGTCGATATCAACGTGCGCATCATCTCGGCCACGCATCGCGATCTGCCCAAAGCGATGGAGAAAAAGAGTTTCCGCGAGGATCTCTACTATCGCCTCAATGTGGTGAATCTGAAGATTCCCGCACTACATGAACGTGCAGAGGATATTCCGCTGTTGGCGAACCATCTCTTGCGCCAATCGGCCGAACGCCATAAACCCTTCGTGCGCAGCTTCTCTGTGGATGCGATGAAACGTTTAGTGGGGGCCAGTTGGCCTGGCAACGTGCGGCAGCTGGTCAACGTGATTGAGCAGTGTGTCGCGCTGAGCACGTCACCCGTGATCGGGGATGCGCTGGTTGAACAGGCGTTAGCGGGTGAAAACACCGCGCTGCCGACCTTTGTTGAGGCACGTAATCAATTTGAGCTCAACTATCTGCGCAAATTGCTGCAAATGACCAAAGGAAATGTCACCAACGCTGCGCGTCTGGCTGGACGTAACCGTACAGAATTCTATAAGCTGCTGTCACGCCATGAGCTGGACGCCAGTGAATTTAAAGAGTAGCTTGCTGCGGCATATTGATTCATCCATTGACTACCCCAAATAATTTGAGTTGCAGTCAGACGGCAAACGAAAGCATCCCGATGAGCTTACTTCTTCAAGCGATTTGGGGAAAAGAGAGCCGCCAACCCCTCTGCAACTTGAAGCAGGACGGGTATATACTACTTGTTATCCGTCCATCATGGAGGGAGTGAAAAAAGGATCTGTCATGAAAAAGATCGATGCAATTATTAAACCATTCAAACTCGATGATGTGCGCGAAGCGTTGGCTGAAGTGGGCATCACCGGGATGACGGTCAGTGAAGTGAAGGGCTTTGGTCGCCAGAAAGGCCACACTGAGCTGTATCGTGGCGCGGAGTACATGGTCGATTTTCTGCCAAAAGTGAAAATCGAAATGGTGGTCGGTGATGACATCGTCGACACCTGCGTTGAAGCCATTATGAATACCGCGCAGACCGGCAAAATCGGCGACGGCAAAATCTTTGTGTTCGACGTGGCGCGCGTGGTGCGAATCCGTACCGGTGAAGAGGACGAAGAGGCGATCTAAGCCCCTTCGTTAGCCTGTTAAAAAGCCTGCATGATGCAGGCTTTTTTGTTTACAGCACTTTGTGCGGGCCAAAAACTTCATAATGGATACGATCGGCACTGATACCGGCATCGACCAGCTGCCGCGCGACAAACTGCATAAATGGCAGAGGGCCGCAGAGCCAGAACTGGCGGTCGGCCTGATTCAATTGGCTGGAGATGCCTGCGAGGTCCATGAATCCCTGCGCATCAAAACGGCCACTGTCCACGCTTTCCGGCTCGCGATACCAGATATGGCTGGTGAAATGTGGCAGGCGAGCACCTGTGGCTTGCACTTCATCCGCGAAAGCATGCTGTGCACCACATTCGGCCGCATGTAGCCAGTTAACCGCGCCCGCATACTGCTGCTCAGCCAGGCTGGCTAACATTGCCAGCATCGGAGTTTGACCCACACCGGCAGAAATCAGCGTGATCGGCGCGGTTCCCTTTGTTTGCAAATAGAAATCCCCCGCCGGTGCAGCACATTGCACAATATCACCGACCTTCGCATGGGTGTGCAGCCAACCGGTAACGCTGCCGTGTTCCTCGCGCTTCACTGCGATACGATAGGATTTACCGTTAGGTAGATGGGTGAGTGAATACTGGCGATGCTGGATATTTTCGCTTCCTTCAGGTCGCAGACTAACAGCCAGATATTGTCCGGGCAGGAAATCGGCGACGGGCTGACCATCGTTAGGTACCAGCTCAAAACTTTTAATTACTGAGCTTTCAGTGTTGATGGTGCGAATACGGAAGTCACGCGCGCCACGCCAGCCGCCGACTTTCTCTTCTGAGGCGCAATAAATCGCCTCTTCACGCTGGATAAACACATCCGCCAGCACCCCGTAAGCTTTGCCCCACGCCTGTAAGACGTCATCGCCGGGATTGAGTAACTCTTCGATGGTGGCCAGCAACGTTTCACCGACTACCGCATATTGCGCGGGCTGAATATTCAGGCTGGTGTGCTTCTGTGCAATTTTCTCTACCGCCGGCAGCAGCACCGCCAGGTTCTCCAGGTTGCTGCCGTACGCGACAATGGCATTAAACAGCGCCTCACGCTGATTGCCACTGCGCTGATTATTCATGTTGAAGACGTTTTTCAGTTCCGGATGTGCCGTTAACAAACGTTGGTAGAAGTGGCCAGTGAGTTGCGGGCCAAGCTGAGCAATAGCGGGCAGGGAAGACTTTACGGTAGCGATAGTTTGCGCATCAAGCATGGTGAATGCCTCACAGTGAATTTAAACATGTATTTAAAATGCATCTTATGATCGTTCATCCAGCCTGTAAATCCCCTGTTTTGATTGCGGGTTAAGTGCTGAAGCTGGAAGCTGGCCCACAAACCTGAAAAATATTCCTCTCCAGCGTGAGCAAATATCGTGATTTACAGGATTGCAAAAAGGCGTAAAAAACCCGTTCCAGCGCCGTGCCAATCGTTTGCGTAAAAAGAGGGGATTGGCGCTACCGTCACCTGTCAAAACCGTTTACACTGTTCGCCTTCGCCCCTTGCCGGGGCCTAAACTGCCGTTAAAAAAGTTAGCTAGTCAGGAGATGCCGGATGTTAAAGCGTGATATGAACATTGCCGATTATGATGCCGAGTTGTGGCAGGCTATGGAGCAAGAGAAGGTGCGTCAGGAAGAGCACATCGAACTGATTGCTTCTGAAAACTACACCAGCCCACGCGTTATGCAGGCGCAAGGTTCACAGCTCACCAACAAATATGCCGAAGGATATCCGGGCAAACGCTACTACGGCGGATGTGAATACGTTGATATCGTTGAGCAGCTGGCAATCGATCGCGCGAAAGCGCTGTTTGGCGCAGACTTTGCCAACGTACAGCCGCACTCTGGCTCACAGGCTAACTTCGCGGTTTACACTGCGCTCTTGCAGCCGGGCGACACCATCCTCGGTATGAACCTGGCGCACGGTGGTCACCTGACGCACGGTTCACCAGTGAACCTGTCAGGCAAGCTGTATAACGTCATCCCTTACGGCATCGACGAAACCGGCAAAATCAACTACGACGAACTGGCTGAGCTGGCAAAAACCCATAAGCCAAAAATGATCGTCGGTGGTTTCTCTGCATACTCTGGCGTGTGCGACTGGGCAAAAATGCGCGAAATCGCTGATAGCGTGGGCGCTTACCTGTTCGTTGACATGGCACACGTTGCCGGTCTGATCGCCGCTGATGTCTACCCGAACCCGGTTCCGCATGCTCACATCGTGACCTCAACCACCCACAAAACCCTCGCGGGTCCACGTGGTGGCCTGATTCTGGCGAAAAACGGCGACGAAGATCTGTACAAAAAACTGAACTCCGCGGTGTTCCCGGGTGGTCAGGGTGGTCCATTGATGCACGTGATCGCGGGTAAAGCGGTGGCGTTCAAAGAAGCAATGGAGCCAGAGTTCAAATCTTACCAGCAGCAAGTGGCTAAAAACGCCAAAGCAATGGTTGAAGTTCTGTTGGAGCGTGGCTACAACATCGTTTCAGGCGGTACTTATAACCACCTGTTCCTGATCGATCTGGTGAGCAAAAACCTGACCGGTAAAGAAGCGGATGCCGCGCTGGGCCGTGCTAACATCACTGTGAACAAAAACAGTGTACCTAACGATCCGAAGAGCCCATTCGTGACCTCCGGTGTGCGTATCGGCACGCCTGCAGTGACACGTCGTGGCTTCAAGGAAGCAGACGTGCGTGAGCTGGCTGGCTGGATCGCTGACGTGCTGGACAACATCAACGACGAAGCGACCATCGAGCGCACCAGGCAGAAGGTACTCGATATCTGTGCGCGTCTGCCTGTATATGCCTGATTTGGCACCATGCTGATGTGATTAAAAAGGATGGCGCTTGCCATCCTTTTTTTATGCACGCGACCCATGCTGTATAGAGTCAACACACACCGCACACACCGCACACACCGCACATGAAGCGTTCACGCAGACCTTGTTATTAAGGCGTCTGAGGTACGATTTCCGATACGAAGCCTGTCGCAGAAAAAGCGATTCCCCGACCTTTCATTTCACTTTTGTTCAAGCCTCTGACAAAGTAGCGGCCCAATGGGCTGCGGGCGCAGCTGACATGCCTGTGGGAGGCAAAATGACCATCGGATCGGCCAGATGGCTGGGACTCAGCTACTTCACCTACTTCTTCTGTTATGGCATCTACTTACCTTTCTGGAGCGTCTGGCTCAAAGGCATAGGCCTGGACGCTGAAAAAATCGGCTTACTGCTCGGTTGCGGCATGGTGGCGCGATTTGTCGGTAGCCTGCTGATCGCCTCGCAGGTTAAAAACCCTTCTCAGCTGATTCTGGCGTTGCGGCTGCTGGCATTGATGACGTGCCTGTTTGCGTTAGGTTTCTGGTTTGGCGGCCAATGGTTATGGCTGTTACTGGTCATGGTGGGCTTCAACCTGTTTTTCTCGCCGTTGGTGCCGCTCAGCGATGCGCTGGCAGCGACCTGGACGCAGCAAATTGGTCTGGCTTATGGCCCGGTGCGGCTATGGGGTTCGCTGGCGTTTGTGATTAGCTCTGCGCTGACGGGGATGCTGGTGAGTGCCTGGTCATCACAGGCGATTCTGGCACTGCTGAGTGTGGGCTTGCTGGCCATGCTTAGCGGCATGATGTTAGTACCCAAAAACCGGCCACAAGGTGATGTGCGGCAGGGGGCAAGCGGCGGTTGGACGGCGTGGCGCGATATGCTACGGGAGAACGCGGTCTGGCGCTTTATGTTATGCGTGACGCTAATGCAGGGGGCACATGCAGCTTATTACAGCTTCAGTGCTATCTGGTGGCAGGAAGCAGGCTATTCCGCATCGGTGATTGGCTATCTATGGTCGTTGGGCGTAGTGGCGGAAATCGTCATCTTCGCGCTGAGTAATCGTCTGTTCCGTCGCTGGAGTGCCCGCGACTTGCTGCTGCTTTCTTGCTGCTGTGCGTTAGTGCGCTGGGTGATGCTGGGATCCAGCACCGCGCTGCCGCTGCTCATTGCTGCTCAGATTTTGCATTGTGGCAGCTTCACCGTATGCCATTTGGCAGCGATGCGCTTTATTGCCGCGCGCAAAGGGGCCGAGGTGATTCGATTGCAGTCGCTTTACTCTGCACTGGCGATGGGCGGCGGGATTGCCGTGATGACGATGCTCAGCGGTGTGCTGTTTACCCATTTACAGGGACATCTGTTCTGGGTGATGGCACTGGTGGCGCTTCCTGCATTGTTCCTTCGTCCGCGCGCCGCTTAAGCTTCCAGCAGTTGACGAATGCGTTGCTGCTGATGATAGCTTAGCGGCAGCTCGGCGTGGATCAGCGGCGGTGAAAACAACGGTAACGATGTGGCGTAGGGTGTGATCACCAGCGCCACGTCACGCGGTGCACCTTCTCGTTGAAAGTGCAGCATATCCTGATAAGTGATGTTGATTGGCAGCAGCGTTATCTCACGGATTTGCTGCTCCAGTAATTGTTCCATTGCCGCATCCGCGCCGGTCAACAGCAGCACCTGCTTCTCCTGCAGTGCGCTATCCTGCATCAGCCAGGCACCGAACAACACTGCCACCAGACTCACTTCCTCCGCGCTGAATTCCGTGCCGAAATCACTGCTAAAGTGGTAGAGCGCGCGTTCGGTGGTGCGCAGTAAACGTGGATAAAGACGCGCCACGTCCAATGCCACACTGTTATCAATCCCAATGGCAAAGTGACTGCGATCCAGCGCTTGCGCCAGATGCGTGAATAATTGCAATTTCAGCTCGTGCTGATTTTTGACGCGTGTCTGCGCCAGCTGTTCAAAACGGGCGATTAACGCTTCTACGGCCAGCATGAGCTGCTGCGCCTGGTGGTCTTCAAGCTGATTCCCATCCGGCGCATGAATCAAACTGAACAGCAGCGTCCAGAAGTCGGTTTCGCTAACGTCCGGCGCTAAATGGCAGCGTTTCTGCCAGTGGTGGATCACATCATCTGCGGCAGCACGCTCGGTTTTTGCTGCCAGCCATGCCCGCTGTTTTTCATTAAACAGTGCATTTTGCCGTTGGCACAGCGCGTACTTCATAAAGATTTGCAGGAACAGGCGGTCGCGCGGCGTGAAATCGCGGTTTAGTCGCAGACTACAATGTTGAATTAACGCCTGCAGATTGGTTTCATCCCACAGCGCTTTTTCGATATTGAGGACTTTTAGGCGCTGACGCAGCACGGGAGCAAAATGTTCGCAGACGAAATCCTGCGACAGGCGCAGCGCGCGTCGCAGCCAATGGATCAGGCAGAGCCGCCTGTCCAGTTCCGTCCCATGTATGCGGAAGCTGCCATCCACCATCTGGTGTAACTCCAGTTGATGGAAGCGCTGTATCTCATCACCGACATCCGCGATATCCTGTCGGGCAACGGCAGGATCAACACCATTTAACTGGCAGAGCTTTTCAAGCGTTAGCGCGGGAGCAGGCAGAAACAGTAGCAATAGCAGATGACAACGACGCTGGGCACGGCTGAAGAGTGGTGCAGATGAAGGTGCAGAACTCATCAATAGTATTATCCGCGGGTCATTTTTGAGCTAAGAATAGCTAACTCCACGCGGTAACCCTGCACTTTGTCGTGACTTTTGCTCAGAGCTTTTAGGCGGGTCACAGTTTTTCTGGACCAGTATAATCTTCACTTGAGAATTGTTACTTTATAACACATGAAAATTGCACTCATTCCTTTTACGCTGTTGTTCAGCGCTGCAGCCTGGTCTCATCCGCACAGCTTTATCGATATGAAAAACGAGTTTGTCAGCGAAAACGATCACCTGACAGGCATGAAAATGGTGTGGACCATGGATGAAATTACTTCAGCCGATCTGCTTTACGATGCCGGCAAAGCGAAACCCGGTGACGTGGTATGGAAAAAGCTGGCGGCGCAGGTGATGGCGAACGTGTTGGGGCAACATTACTTCTCAGAGGTATGGCAGGACAAAACGCGGGTGAAGTTCCTGAATTTGCCCAAAGAGTACAATTTGTCGCGCAACGGCAACAAAGCAGTGCTGGAGTTTATTGTGCCGTTTGGCGAACCCCAGTCGCTGAGTGCGAAACAGTATCGTATTCAGACCTTCGATCCGAGCTACTTTGTTGATATGTATTACGATAACCCACAGGCATTAACCATGGACGACGGCGTAAAAGCACACTGCCAGATAGACTTACACACCCCCAAACCGGATGACTCGCTCAAGCAATATGCGCTGTCGCTGGATAAAGCCGATGCGCCGCCGGAAGACATGGATCTCGGCCAGCAATTCGCGCAGACGGTGACCCTGACATGTCATTGATTTCTCTGCCTTCTCGTTCACGCAGACTGTGGCCGCTTTGGTTGCTGGCCATAGTGATGCTTGCTGCCGGATATACCCTGTGGCAGCACTGGTCGCAAATATTGCTGCAAAGCGTGTTATGGCAGAAAGTCCTCAATCGCGAAATGACCCAACTCCTGCAACAAGTCGCTGACCAGCCTCAGCAGGCGGGCGTGACTTTAATGCTTTTTAGCCTGGCTTATGGTGTGCTGCACGCGCTGGGCCCAGGGCACGGTAAAGTGGTGATCAGCACCTTCCTGGCGACGCATCCCGCGAAGCTGAAAACCAGCATGAAACTGACGCTACTGGCCGCACTGTTACAAGGCGGTGTGGCGATTGGTTTGGTCACAGTGATGCTGGTGGTATTGCAAACCTCATCGCGGCAAATGCATCTCGGCAGTTACTGGCTGGAGAAGGGCAGTTATCTGCTGGTGATGGCGTTGGGCGTGTGGGTCGGCTGGCGTGCGCTGCGTACATTACTTCCGCTATTACGTCCCGCGTCGGCGAAGATTCAGATTCACGCCATTCGCCCACATCACCAGCATGATGAACACTGCGGATGCGGTCATGCGCATCTGCCGAGTGCTGAACAGATGGATCGCGCGGTGAGCGGTAAAACCCAGGCGCTGGTAGTGTTCTCCATGGGCATGCGTCCCTGTTCTGGCGCCATCATGATGCTGCTGTTTTCTAAGGTGATTGGTGTTTATGCGTGGGGTGTGGCCTCGGCGGTGGCCATGGCCATCGGTACGGCGGTCACGGTCTCCGCAATGGGCTTATTAGTTCAACGATCGCGGCGATTAGCTGAAAAGCTAGGGGCAAACAGTGCAATGTCGCACGGGGCGAAAATCATTATGCCGGCATTAGGATTAGCAGGTGGGATTCTGCTGGTACTGGCAGGGTGGTTACTGTGGCAAAGCGCACAGCCGATGATGAGTAGCGGGTTACGACCGTTTTAACGGCGTAAAAAAAGGCGGATATGATATCCGCCTTTTTTGTGCTTAGCGCTTCAGCGCTTCGCTCAGTTCTTCACGCATGGTCGCCAGCATAGCTTTCACAACGCGTGGGTTACCTGCAACGATGTTACCTGACATCATGTAGCCATGGTTGCCGGTGAAGTCTGTCACCAGGCCGCCCGCTTCACGCACCAGCAGTTCACCCGCAGCGAAATCCCATGGCTTCAGACCGATCTCAAAGAAACCGTCCACGCGGCCAGCGGCCACGTAAGCCAGATCCAGCGCAGCAGAACCGGTGCGACGGAAGTCAGCACATTGAGTGAACAGTTTGCCGACGATGTTGATGTAAGGGGTTGCGTGCTGTTTCAGCTTGAACGGGAAGCCGGTTGCCAGGATGGTGCCATCCAGGTCACGCGCGGTGCTGCCACGCAGACGGTAGCCATTCAGCTGTGCGCCCTGACCGCGAACAGCGGTGAACAGTTCGTTACGCATTGGATCGTAAACCACAGCCACTTCGGTGCGGCCTTTGATGCGCACAGCGATAGATACAGAGAAGTGTGGTAAACGTTTGATGAAGTTGGTGGTGCCATCCAGCGGATCGATTACCCATTGAATGTCCTGATCGTCACCCGCCAGTTCACCGCTTTCTTCGGTGATGATGGAGTGCTGCGGGTAGGATTTGCGAATCACTTCGACAATCAGACGTTCTGCGTCGCGGTCAACATTGGTAACGAAGTCGTTGCTGCCTTTCTGGCTGGCTTCGACAGCGTCCGGGGTTTCATAATTCTTGGCAATTAAATTTCCGGCCTTGCGCGCTGCGCGCACGGCGATGTTGAGCATCGGATGCATCGGTATCTCTCGCTGGATGTTAAAGAACGGGTGAAAACGGCGCGGAGTATATCAGGGTGTTCAGCAAATGTCCTGCTTTTATGCTAGGCTACGCGCCATCATTTTCTCACCGCTCACTATTATGCTGCAAAATATCCGAATCGTACTGGTTGAAACCTCGCACACTGGCAACATGGGCTCTGTTGCTCGCGCCATGAAAACCATGGGCTTAACCAATCTTTATCTGGTCAACCCGCTGGTCAAACCTGACTCGCAGGCCATCTCTCTTGCCGCCGGCGCCAGCGATGTGATTGGCGATGCAAAAATCGTGGATACGCTGGACGAAGCGATTGCAGGCTGTAGCCTGGTTGTCGGCACCAGCGCGCGTTCCCGTTCGCTGCCCTGGCCGATGCTGGATTCACGTGAATGCGGTATCAAAAGCGTGGAAGAGGGCCAGCAGGCACCGGTTGCACTGGTGTTTGGTCGTGAACGTGTGGGCCTGACCAACGAAGAGTTGCAGAAGTGCCACTATCACGTCGCCATTCAGGCAAATCCGGAATACAGCTCGCTGAACCTGGCGATGGCAGTGCAGATCATTGCTTACGAAGTGCGTATGGCATGGCTGGATGCGCAGGAGAAAGCCAGCCCACAACCGCAAGAAGAAGAATCCCCTTATCCTTTGGTGGACGATCTGGAGCGCTTCTATCAACACATTGAGAAGATGATGCTGGAGAGCGGCTTTATCCGCGAAGGCACCCCGAGCCAGGTGATGAGCAAACTGCGCCGTCTCTACACCCGCGCGCGCCCGGAACGTGATGAACTCAATATCCTGCGGGGTATGCTGGCTTCGTTCCAAAAGCCTAAAGGTGATAAGGGTAATAGTTGAGTAAAACAGTTGGTTAAATAGTTGAGTAAATTACTTGGTTAAATAGTTGACCGTTTTACTCAGGAATGGCAGACTGGCGTCAATTCATCAGATAGCCCGCCGATACCCGGACGGACGCTTACGAGGTTGTATGCTATGAGACTGACATCCAAAGGACGTTATGCCGTAACCGCCATGCTGGACGTTGCACTGCACTCAAACGAGGGCCCGGTGCCGCTGGCTGACATTTCTGAGCGTCAGGGCATTTCGCTCTCCTATCTGGAGCAGTTATTCTCACGTCTGCGTAAGCACGGTTTAGTGGCCAGCGTTCGTGGTCCAGGTGGTGGTTATCTGTTAGGTAAAGATGCTGGCGCGATTGCCGTTGGCGCGGTGATCACGGCGGTTGACGAATCTGTTGATGCCACCAAGTGCCAGGGCAAAGAAGGCTGCCAGGGCGGCGAGCGCTGCCTGACTCACGTCTTGTGGCGTGACCTGAGCGAACGCATCAGCGAATTCCTCAACAACATCACGCTGGCTGAACTGGTAAACAACCAGGAAATCCTGGATGTGGCAGATCGTCAGAACATGAACGACACTCGCCGCTTCCAGCAGCATCGTATGCAGGAAACCATCAACGTTAATCTGCGTGCTTAATCCGCTCCCCTTCAGCCCTTGCTGTTCACACAGCCGGGGCTGAATCGTGCTATAAAGACGTATGATTTTTTATACGGAGTTTTAGCGCAATGAAATTACCGATTTACCTGGATTACGCAGCGACAACGCCTGCCGATCCGCGTGTCGCCACCAAAATGATGCAGTTTCTTACTTTGGATGGCACCTTCGGTAACCCCGCTTCCCGTTCTCACCGTTTTGGCTGGCAGGCAGAAGAAGCCGTTGATGTGGCGCGCAATCAGATTGCAGAGCTGGTCAATGCCGATCCGCGTGAAATCGTTTTTACTTCCGGTGCCACCGAAGCTGATAACCTCGCCATTAAAGGCGCGGCTCAATTCCATCAGGCGCGCGGCAAACACGTCATTACCAGTCAAACTGAGCACAAAGCAGTGCTGGATAGCTGCCAGCAACTGGAGCGTGAAGGCTTCGACGTCACCTATCTGCAACCCGGCAGCGATGGCATTGTCACGCCTGCGATGCTGGAAGCCGCACTGCGCGATGACACGGTGCTGGTTTCCCTGATGCATGTGAACAACGAAACCGGCGTGATTCAGGATATCGCCGCGCTCGGAGACTTGTGCCGCGCGCGTGACATCCTGTTTCATGTTGATGCCACCCAAAGCGTCGGCAAATTGCCGATTGATGTTGCGGCACTGCCGGTGGATCTGATGTCGTTTTCAGCGCATAAAATCTACGGTCCGAAAGGCATTGGTGCGCTGTGGGTGCGTCGTAAACCTAAATTACAGATCGATGCGCAGATGCACGGCGGCGGTCATGAACGCGGTATGCGATCCGGAACCTTGCCGGTGCATCAAATCGTGGGCATGGGCGAAGCGTACCGCGTTGCACGTGAAGAGATGAGCAGTGAAATGGCGCGTCTGGCGGCCATGCGCCAACGTCTGTGGCACGGCATCAGCCAGTTAGAGAATGTGAATATTAACGGTTCGCTTGAGCAGGGCGCACCGAATATCCTCAACCTCAGTTTTGCTCAGGTTGATGGCGAATCGCTGATTATGGCGCTGAAAGATCTGGCGTTGTCGTCCGGTTCTGCCTGTACCTCGGCCAGTCTCGAACCCTCTTATGTACTGCGCGCCATGGGCGTTGAGCAGGAGCTGGCACACAGCTCGCTGCGCTTCTCGCTGGGACGCTTCACTACCGAAGAGGAAATTGACTACGCCATTGACCTGGTCAATAAAGCGGTAAGTCGTTTACGGGCATTAACGCCCGCCACGTCCCGCTAATTCATGCACCCCTTGCGCCGGTTCTGGCGTAAGGTGACACCTAACGCAAACGGAGCCACGCGATGACAACACAACCGATGACAATTACGCTCAGCTCCCAGGCCGCCGATGCGCGCTGGGGTGAAAAAGCACTGCTGAGCAGCACTGAAAGTGGCATGACCCTTCACCTGACTGGCGCCGATGCGCTGATGAGCATCCAGCGCGCGGGGCGGAAGTTGGACGGTCAGGGGATTCGCCACGTAGCCCTGAGCGGCGAAGAGTGGGATTTAGAGAAGTGCTGGGCATTCTGGCAAGGCTATCGCAGCCCGAAAGGCAAGCGCCAGGTAGAGTGGCCAGCATTAAGCGAAAACGATCAAACTGAATTTGATCGTCGTCTGAAGATTGTTGACTGGGTGCGCGACACCATCAACTTACCAGCGGAAGATCTGAGCCCGGAACAACTGGCGCACAGCGCGATCGATCTGATTAGCGAAGTGGGCGGTGACGCAGTGAGCTATCGCATCACCAAAGGCGAAGATCTGCGCGAGCAGGGTTATGCCGGTATTCACACCGTGGGCCGTGGTTCAACCCGCGCACCTGTGCTGCTGGCGCTCGACTTCAACCCCACTGGCGATGAAAATGCACCGGTATATGCTTGTCTGGTCGGAAAAGGCATCACCTTTGATACCGGTGGTTACAGCCTGAAGCAGAGCGCGTTTATGGATTCGATGAAATCCGATATGGGCGGCGCAGCAACGGTGACTGGCGCGCTGGCGCTGGCGATTGCGCGTGGCCTGAAGAAACGTGTGAAGCTGTTCCTGTGCTGTGCTGACAACATGGTGAGCGGTAACGCGTTCCGTCTCGGCGACATCATTCGCTATCGTAACGGTAAAACCGTGGAAGTGATGAACACCGATGCGGAAGGGCGCCTGGTGCTGGCTGATGGTCTGATTGATGCCAGCGAGCAAAATCCTGAGTTACTGATTGATGCAGCAACTCTGACCGGTGCAGCGAAAACGGCGCTGGGCAACGATTATCACGCCCTGTTTACCTTTGACGATGTCCTGGCGGAATCTCTGCTGGGCAGTGCAACCGGTGAAAACGAAGCCTTCTGGCGTCTGCCGCTGGCGGAGTTCCATCGCAGCCATCTGCCGTCAAACTTTGCCGATCTGAACAACATCGCGAGTCCGGCACATGCAGCCGGTGCCAGCAGCGCGGCGGCGTTCCTCTCTTACTTCGTTAGCAAGTATCAGCAGGGTTGGCTGCACATTGACTGTTCTGCCACTTACCGTAAAAGCGCGGTGGATCAGTGGTCAGCGGGTGCCACAGGTCTGGGTGTGCGCACTATTGCCAATCTGTTACTGAAATAAAATCGGTGTGCATGAGTGCGCACCTTACGTTGGGTCGCAG
This sequence comes from Pantoea sp. ME81, assembly GCF_903970985.1. NCBI lineage: Bacteria > Pseudomonadati > Pseudomonadota > Gammaproteobacteria > Enterobacterales > Erwiniaceae > Pantoea > Pantoea sp. ME81. The sequence continues at coordinate 16,855 of NZ_CAJCKS010000005.1, forward strand.
AGAGATGTGTAACCTACGTCAGGCCGCCAGTGGTGTGCTTCCGTCATCAGTATTGTGTAGGGTCGTCATTGATGGCGACCGAACAGCGCTTAAGCGGCAAACCTCATGCATGAGCTTGCCGTTTTTTTGGAACTTGATAAATGAGCAATCGTCTTGAAGAGGTGCTAAAGCTGGCCGCCACTGAGCCTGCGCACCGTCCGGAATTCTTTCAACTACTGCTGGAATCTGATATTTGGGTGCCAGGTGAAAGTCCTGCAGAGCAGTTTGATGCCACCTCGCCTGTGGAGTTGCTGCATTGGGAAAAAGAGGGCGGAGGCAGCGTTATCCCGTTCTTCACCTCAGAAGAGGCGATGGAGGAAGCAATCAAAGAGGAGCAGCCTTATCTGCGCCTACCCGCGCGCACGCTGTTTGAAATGACCCTGGGTGAGAGCTTGTTCCTCAATCCCAAGCTGCCCGCCGGTAAAGAGTTTTCACCGGGTGAGATTGCCCATTTGATCGGTGAAGAGGGTAGTGCGCTGAGTCAGCAAACGGTGTTGGAAGGCGGTCATGCGCTGCTTCTGTCGGAAGTGGCTGAACCGCCCGCGCAGATGATTGATTCACTGACGCAGCTGTTTGCCAAGTATAAGCAGGTGCGTCGTGCTTATATCGCCAGCATTCGTGAGAGCGCCACGGAAGAACCCAATTTGCTGATCGGTATCGAAGCGGATAGCAATATCGATGAGATTATTCAGGCGGCAGGCAGCGTGGCAACCGATACGCTGGCGGATGATGCACCGATTGATATCTGCGAAGTGGTGGTCGACGAGAAAGGCGTCAGCCACTTCTTCACCGCCCATATCACGCCTTTTTATGAGCGTCGCTGGGGGAGTTTCCTGCGCGACTTCAAAGGCAGTCAGCGGATTATTTAAACTTCGCTTGTAGCGGTGCGATATCTTGCGAATCTGTCAGCCAAAATGCAGCTGCAGAAACACGCGAAAATCGCGCCGCTAACCTTAACTGTCATACTCAGAAGTTTGTCCTGCTAGTTCCCCTTCCTTGCTATGCTCAGCAGCCCAATCGGTTGGCTAAATTACTTCTCTATCGGTAAATCGTCGCGGCTGCCCCATTCACCCCATGAGCCGTCATACAGCGTGACGTCACGGACGCCCAGCGACGTCAGCGCCAGAATCACCACCACCGCCGTCACACCCGAACCGCAGCTGGCGATAATGGGTTGATCCAGTTGAATACCTGCTTTTTCAAACAAATCGCGCAGTTCAGCCGCTGGTTTCAGTTCGCCGTTCACCACCAGATTGTTCCACGGCATATTCAGGCTATTTGGGATGTGTCCGCGCAGCAGCCCGGGGCGAGGCTCATCGACTTCAGCATTGAAGCGGTTAGCCGCTCGGGCATCAACGATCTGCGCGCCGCCCTCATGGCTGATCAATAACACATCGGTCAGGCGTTTCACCAGACCCTGATCGTAATGAGCTTCGAACTCGCCTTCCGGCAGGTTAACCGGGCCTGAAGCGACATCAAAGCCTGCCGCTTTCCAGCCCTGCAAACCGCCCGCCAGAATCGACACATTGACGCAGCCAAAGGCGCGCAACATCCACCATGCGCGGGGTGCAGAGAACAGGTTACCTTCGTCGTAAACCACCAGATGTTTATCTTGATTAACACCCAGTTCGCGCATCGCCACGGCAAAAGCTTCCGGGCGCGGCATCATATGCGGGTAAGCGCTGGTGTGATCGGACAAAGCTTCGATATTGAAATAAGGCGCATCGGGCAAATGCCCTGCCAGATATTCCGCCTGGATATCACGCACCGCTTCCTGACCTGGCGGCAACATGCGCGCATCTAATACCTGCAACGTTTTATCGGTGTAATGCTCTTTTAACCAATCGGCAGAGACAAACAGGGGAGCTGTCATCGCAACAACCTCTTCTCAATCATCGGAAAATGGAAAGAGCCAGTGTCCGGGAATGTGAACGCTATCTCAAGGGTATCGTTGCTAAAGTGAGTAGGTTGATGTGAAATTGCGCAGCACACTATTTTAACCTTTGGGGCTGGTGAGGGACTTACCATGGCAAAACGCGTTAATCGACTGCTGCTCAGCGTGCTGATCGGCGGAACACTATTGGGCGGCGCTTTGCTGCCTGCGCAGGCTGAGGATACGCCTGTGGTGCAAAATGCGGCGAAAACGATCTCGGTGATCGACCTTTCCGAGCTGCAACTGGATGGCGCATCAGCACTGGTGCTGAGCTTCAATATCGCCATCGATAGCAAACAGGACTTGAACGCGCGGGTCCATATCAGCGATGAGAAAAGCGGTAAAGTCGATGGCGGCTGGGAACTGGCGCAGAATGGCAAGGCGCTACGCTTCCGCCATCCTGAACCGTCGCGCAAATTAACGGTGACCGTCGATGCCGGCCTCAAGGCCGCCGATGGCAGTACCTTATCCAGCCCTTTCAGCCAGACACTGACCACCCGCGATATCCAGCCGATGGTGGGCTTCGCCAGCCGCGGATCGCTGCTACCGCTGCGCCTGACGCAGGGATTACCGGTGTTGGCACTCAATGTGAACAACATTGATGTCGATTTTTTCCGGGTAAAAAGTGCCGCCCTTGCCGATTTTCTCGCCCAGTGGAATTACGGTAACAACCTGTCGTACTGGGAATCACGCGACCTGCTTAAAAATGCCGATCTGGTCTACAGTGGACGTTTTGATCTCAATCCGGCCCGCAACACGCGTGAGAAGATGCAGCTGCCGCTCAGCGATGTGGATGCGCTCAAGCAGCCCGGTGTTTATCTGGCGGTGATGAAACAGGCCGGAACCTACAATTACACACAGCCAGCAACCCTGTTTACGCTCAGTGACATTGGTTTATCGCTGCATAGCTTCCCGGATCAACTGGAACTCTTTACGCAAAGCCTCGCCAATGGCGCACCGCTAGATGACGTCAATGTGCAACTGCTGGACGAGAAAGGCCAACAGCTGGCGAGTGGCACCAGTGACAGCAATGGACATCTGCGCCTGCCCGCCAACGCCAAAGGCAAGTTGCTGCTGGCAACGCAGAAAGGGCAAACCTCTCTGATCGATCTCAATCGTCCGGCGTTGGATCTCGCCGAATTCCCGATTGATGGTCCGCAGGGTTACGATAAACAGTTCTTCCTGTTCGGCCCGCGCGATCTCTATCGCCCCGGTGAAACGGTGATCGTTAATGCGCTGCTGCGTGATGCCGATGGCAAGCCGTTGCCGCCACAACCGGTCAAAGCCGAAGTGGTGCAGCCCAATGGTGAAGTCACTCAAACCTTTGTCTGGCAGCCGGAAAACGGTGTGTACCAGCAGCGCTTTGCACTGCCGGCTTCAGCCATGACCGGCGAATGGACGCTGCGCATTAACAGCGGTGATAACCAGCCGCGCAGCTGGCCGTTCCACGTAGAAGATTTTCTGCCTGAACGCATGGCGCTGGTGCTAAGCAACAGCGTACAACCCGTGAAACCTGATGCAACAGTGACCTTTGATGTTGAGGGCCGTTATCTGTATGGCGCACCAGCGGCGGGTAATGAGTTGCAGGGGCAACTGTTCCTGCGCCCGGCGCGTGAAGCCGTGGCAGCGCTGCCAGGCTATCAATTTGGCGATATCACTGAAGATCTGAAACGCAGTCTCGATGACGTTGATGAAAAGCTGGATGAGAGCGGCAAACTGCAGCTCAACGTGGAAAGCAGCTGGGCAGAAAGTCATTCGCCGCTAAACCTGATACTGCAAGCCAGCCTGCTGGAAACCGGTGGGCGTCCGGTGACACGTCGCGCGACTCAATCGATCTGGCCCGCGCCTGCACTGCCGGGTATCCGTCCACTGTTTAACAGTGAGTCAGTTTATGACTATCGCACCGATCGTTACCGCGATGAGCCGACTGTACCTGAAAACGGCCTGGCGGAATTTGATGTTGTTTATGCCAATCCGCAAGGCGAGAAACTGGCGGCGCAGGATCTGGATGTGCGCCTGATCCACGAACGCCGTGACTACTTCTGGAGCTTCTCAGACAGCGAAGGCTGGCAGTCGCGTTATGACCAGAAAGATCTGCAGGAAGACGAGCAGCGCATCACTATTACCGCGGGCGGCAGCCAGAAAATCAGCTTCCCGGTGGAGTGGGGCACCTATCGCCTGGAGGTGCATGCGGGAGAGAACATTGTCAGCAGCGTGCGCTTTAATGCGGGCTACTGGTGGCAGGACAACACCGACGGCACCGGCGCGTTACGTCCCGATCAGGTCAAACTGAAAATTGATAAAAGCGCCTACCAACCGGGTGATACCGCAAAAGTGCAGGTGGAATCACCGGCTGCCGGTAAAGGCTATCTGATGGTGGAATCCAGCAGCGGAACGCTGTGGTGGCAGCCGCTCGACGTTCCTGCCGGTGGCACGACCATTGATGTACCGATAAATGAGAGCTGGAAGCGTCACGATCTCTATCTCAGCGCCATCGTGGTGCGTGACGGCGATAAAGCCAACGGCACCACGCCGAAAAGGGCAGTGGGGCTGCTGCATTTGCCGATGGCGACCGAAGCGCGACGTCTCAATCTGGCGATGGATGCGCCTGAAAAAATCCGCCCTGAGCAGGCAGTCAAAGTGAAGGTGAAAGCCAGCCGTGAAGGCGGCGAGTTGCCTAAGCAGGTTCAGGTCTTGCTGTCAGCGGTGGACAGCGGCGTGTTGAGCATCACTGATTACAAAACGCCAAATCCATGGGACGCGTTCTTTGGCCGTAAGCGTTACAACGCCGATCAATATGATGTCTACGGTCAGCTCATCGAAGGCGGTGGTAAGCTGGCGGCACTGCGCTTTGGTGGTGACGGCGATGATGCCGATGCGCTGTCGCGAGGCGGTAAAAAGCCGGTCACCGATGTGCAGATCGTCGCACAACAGCTGCAGCCAGTCACGCTGGATGCCAACGGCGAAGGCACCATCGATCTCCCGATTCCGGCCTTTAATGGCGAGTTACGCTTGATGGCGCAGGTATGGAGCGCAGACAGCTTCGGCTCAGCGGAGCGCAAAATGGTGGTGGCCGCGCCGCTCATCAGTGAACTGGCGACGCCGCGCTTTATGGCCAGCGGTGACCAGTCGACGCTGGCGCTCGATCTCACCAATCTGACCGATCAGCCGCAGACGTTAAAAGTCGACGTAACAACGCAGGGCCTGATCGCCCTGAACGGCACTGTCACTTCTAGCGTGCAACTGGCGAAAGGTGCGCGCACGACCTTGCAAATCCCGGTTAAAGCCCAGGGCGCCTTTGGTGAGGGGGCGGTGCAGCTCAAAGTCTCTGGCATGACTCTGCCGGGTGAGACGCTGGAGCCCAGCGAGCGTAAATGGACCATCGGCGTGCGTCCGGCTTATCCTGCCCAAACCCTGAGTTTCGACAACGTGATGCAAACGGGCCAAAGCTGGCAGGTGGTGGCGAGTGCCTTTAGCGGCCTGCAAAAGGATACGCTGACCGGGCAGCTGTCGCTGAGTAATCGTCCGCCGCTGAATATCGCCAGCTTTATCAGCCAGCTGTATGCCTATCCCTACGGCTGCCTTGAGCAGACCGCCAGTGGCATCTGGCCATCGGTGTTCACCAACAAAGCACAGCTGGATGCGCTGGGTATTAAAACCAGCACCGATGAGGCACGCCGGGCGTCGGTCGCCACCGGTATTGCACGCCTGGCAGGTATGCAGCGCGGTAATGGCAGCTTTGGTTTGTGGAGCAAAGAGAGTCAGGAGGAGTTCTGGCTGACGGCTTACGTCACCGATTTCCTGCTGCGCGCCAGTGAAGCGGGCTACAGCGTGCCGGAAGGGGTGATCAGCCGCGCCGATGAACGCTTGCTGCGCTATCTGCAGGACCCTGCACAGATAGAAACCAGCTGGAGCAGCGATGCCGATGGATTGCGTTTCAGTGTGCAAGCTTACGCCGGGCTGGTATTAGCAAGACAGCAACAGGCGCCGCTCGGTGCATTGCGTGCACTGTACGACAAGCGTGAGCAGGCAAAATCAGGCCTGGCGCTGGTGCAACTGGGTGTGGCGCTGAAACTGATGGGTGATCAACAGCGCGCGCAGTTGGCGCTGGTACAGGGCATCGGGCTGGAGCGCAAACCAAACAGTTGGTTGGGTGATTACGGCAGCCCGGTGCGTGACCGCGCGCTGATTCTTGCGCTCATCACAGAAAACCAACTGCTGCCCGATATGCAGGGGCCATTACTGATTGATCTGGCGAAAGCGGTACATGGTCAGCGCTGGTTCTCCACCCAGGAAAACAATGCGCTGTTCCTCGCCGCTCGCACCTTGCAGCAGCACAAAGGTGAACAGTGGCAAGCCACATTGCAGGGCAGAAGCGAACCGCTGAGCAGCAATCAGACGCTGAACATGGGGATCAGCGAAGATCAGCTACGCCAGGGCTTGTCGGTGAAAAGCGACAATACTTCGCCGCTTTACGGCACGCTCAATGTGGTGGGTTATCCGCAAACAGCACCGTCGCCGATCAGCAACGTGCTGAAGATCACCCGCGAGTATTTCACCCTCGACGGTAAGCCGGCTGACCTCACCAACCTGAAAAGTGGTGAATTGCTGGTGGTGCGGTTGAAAGTGGCGGCCAGCGAGCGGGTGAGCGATGCGCTGGTGGTGGATTTGCTGCCAGCAGGGCTGGAACTGGAAAACCAGAACCTGAGCGATAGCAGCGCCAGTCTGGGCGACAGTGCCGATGCGCTGAAAGAGAGCATGATGGATATGCAGCAAGCCAACATCAAACACATTGAGTTCCGCGATGACCGCTTCGTTGCGGCACTGGCGCTGGATGGCTACACACCAGCCACGCTGCTGTATCTGGCACGCGCGGTGACGCCGGGTAGCTATCGTCTGCCGCCTCCGCAGGTCGAATCAATGTATGTGCCGGAGTGGCGCGCGATTGGCACCACGCCGGAAAAACTGAATGTGCGCTAAGCGGTAATGAAAAAAGGTCATGCATTAAAGCGGTGGCGCTGGCTGCCGCTTTTTTTACTGCTGCTGTTAGCGAGCCTGTGGCTGCTGGATCGACTGGATCCTTTGCCGCTGCAGGAAGTGCAACCTGCACGTGTGGTGGTGGCCGAAGATGGCACGCCGCTGTGGCGCTTTGCCGACAAGCAAGGCGTCTGGCGCTATCCGGTGACGCTGGAGGAGGTCTCGCCCGACTATATTCAGGCGCTGCTCACTTACGAAGATCGCTGGTTCTGGCATCATCCCGGCATCAATCCGATGGCGATCGTGCGCGCCATCGGTCAAAACCTGCTGCATCACGGCATTGTGTCAGGCGGCAGCACGCTAACGATGCAGGTAGCGCGATTGATCGACCCACAACCGCGTACGCTGCGTGGCAAGGTGGTTCAGGCCTGGCGAGCGCTACAGCTGGAGTGGCATTTATCCAAGCGTGATATTCTCACACTCTATCTTAATCGTGCGCCGTTTGGCGGCACGGTGGAAGGCATTGGCGCAGCAAGCTGGATGTGGCTGGGTAAGCCGCCATCTCAGCTCACCAAAGGTGAGGCAGCGTTGCTCGCCGTGCTGCCACAGGCCCCGAGCCGTCTGCGCCCGGACCGCTGGCCGCAACGTGCGGAAGCGGCGCGCAATAAAGTGCTGGATCGACTGGCAGAATATCAGGTGTGGTCGGCGCAGGATGTGGCGGATATTAAACAGGAAGCGGTGTGGTTGCCGCCGCGAAAAACGCCGCAAATGGCCCCGCTGCTGGCACGCCGCCTGCTGTCGCTCTCTCCCGACAACAAAATTACCTCGACCATTGATGTGTCGCTGCAGCGCGAGCTGGAGAGTCTGGCGTCAGCGATGAAAACCCAGTTGCCGCCACGCACCTCGCTGGCGCTGCTGGTAGTGGATCATCAGGATATGAAAGTGCGTGGCTATGTTGGCTCGGTGTCATTCACTGACGACAGTCGCTTTGGTCATGTCGATATGATCTCCAGCGTGCGATCGCCGGGATCGGTGTTAAAACCCTTTGTTTATGGCATGGCGTTGGATGATGGACTGATCCACGGTGAATCTCTATTACAGGATGTGCCGCGCCGCTTTGGGGATTATCGACCAGGTAACTTTGATTCTGGTTTTCATGGCCCGGTCAGTGCTAGCGAGGCGCTGGAGCGGTCGCTCAATCTGCCTGCGGTGCAGTTATTGGATGCGCTTGGACCCAAAACGGTGGCGGCGCGGTTACGCAATGTCGGCTTGAATCTGCGCTTCCCAGCAGGGGCGGAACCCAATTTGTCGTTAGTGTTGGGCGGCACGGGCGCAAGGCTGGATGATATTGTCGCGGCATACAGTGCCTTTGCCCGTCATGGCAAGGCGGCACAACTGCGCTGGCTCCCGAATCAGCCTTTGCAGGAGAGGCCGCTGCTTTCACCCGGTGCTGCCTGGATTGTGCGACGTATTCTGGCCGGAGAAGCGCTGCCATCCGCTGCCATTCCTGAAATTGCGCCACTGGCCTGGAAAACGGGTACCAGCTACGGATATCGCGATGCCTGGACGATTGGCATCACGCCCCGCTATTTAATCGGCGTGTGGGTTGGCAGACCGGATGCCACACCGGTTGCCGGGCAGTTTGGTTTTGCCTCTGCGGTACCGGTGATGAATCAGGTTAACAACCTGCTGGCGGGGCATATGCCGCTGCACGGCGTACCGCGCGATCCGCGGCCGGATTCAGTCAGCGCCATGAGCATTTGCTGGCCTGGAGGCCAACCCTTGCCAGTGGGTGACGATAACTGCCGCCAGCGTCGCCAGAGCTGGATACTGAATCAAACCGTGCCGCCGACACTGTTGGCACCCGGCCAGGAAGGGGTGAATGGTTTACGTCAGCGTTATTGGATAAACCCGCAGGGCTTACGCGTGGCTGCCGATTGCCCTGAGGCGCAGAGTCACGAACGTTTGATGTGGCCACTGCCGCTGGAACCCTGGTTGCCAGTGGCGGAACGCCGCCAGCAGCGCCTGCCGCCCGTTGATCCTCGCTGCCCACCCTTAAATCAGGGCAGTGCGCCACCGCTCTTGATCACCGGCGTGATTGAGGGGCAGCGTGTGCAGCCGCTGCCAGGCAAAGTGGTATTGGTGCTGCCGGTTGCCGTACAGGGCGGAAGGGGATCGCAGCGCTGGTGGTTTTTGAACGGGCAGCCGGTCGAACAGCAAGCGGGGCAAAACAGTGCGGCGCTGGTCCTAAGTGAACCGGGCCAGTATCAACTGGTGGTAATGGATGAATCGGGCCAACTGGCATCCGTCTCATTTATTCGGGGTTAAATAGTCGCGTATGCCAGATTCTGCGCGTGTTCGCCCCGACAAAAATCAATTATTTTCGATAATTCCACCAATCGGCAATAGGCAACGCCCGATGATGTCCCTATAATCGGCGCGTTTTCTTACCGGGAGCGAATTCCCGGTTTCTTCAGGATGCTAACTAGAGGTCATCATGGCAATCGAACGTACTTTCTCTATCGTTAAACCAAACGCCGTCGCTAAGAACGTGATTGGTGCTATCTACAACCGTTTCGAAAGCGCAGGCTTCAAAATCGTTGGCGCAAAAATGCTGCACCTGACCAAAGAGCAGGCTGAAGGCTTCTACGCTGAGCACAAAGGCCGTCCATTCTTCGATGGTCTGGTTGAGTTCATGACTTCTGGTCCAGTGGTTGTTTCTGTTCTGGAAGGCGAAAATGCCGTTCAGCGTCACCGTGATCTGATGGGTGCAACCAACCCAGACAACGCACTGGCCGGTACTCTGCGTGCTGACTACGCTGACAGCTTCACTGAGAACGCAACCCACGGTTCTGACTCAGCTGAATCTGCTGCACGCGAAATCGCCTACTTCTTCGCAGAGAACGAAGTCTGCCCACGCACTCGCTAAGTGCGTTGCTGCCAATGCGGATAAACGACTTTACACCTTTTCATTATCGGTAAAGTCGTTCCCCTGGCATCATGCAGCAGATGTAGTACAATAATGCGCCCTTGTTGAGCCTGGCTCAGCGAGGGCGTTATTTTTTTCCTATTCTTAACCAGAGCCGTAACGTGTAACAACGAGGCCAGAGAACATTATGTCCGAACAGATTGTGACGCCGTCGTCCGCTTCCCCCGTGGTTGTTTCCCCAAAAAACGAAAAAATTAACCTGCTGGATCTTAACCGTCAGCAGATGCGCGAATTCTTTTTAGAGATGGGTGAAAAGCCGTTCCGCGCCGATCAGGTCATGAAGTGGATGTACCACTACTGCTGCGATGATTTCGAGCAGATGACTGACATCAACAAAGTGTTGCGTGGCAAATTGATGCAACGCGCTGAAATCCGTGCGCCGGAAGTAGCGGAAGAGATGCGTTCCAGCGATGGCACCATCAAGTGGGCGATTCGCGTGGGCGATCAGCTGGTCGAAACCGTGTATATCCCGGAAGCTGACCGTGCAACGCTGTGTGTCTCCTCGCAGGTAGGCTGTGCACTGGAGTGCAAATTCTGTTCGACTGCGCAGCAGGGCTTCAACCGTAACCTGCGCGTTTCCGAAATCATTGGTCAGGTATGGCGCGCGGCGAAAATTATCGGCGCGGCGAAAATTACCGGCCAGCGTCCGATCACCAACGTGGTGATGATGGGCATGGGCGAGCCTTTGCTCAACCTGAACAACGTGGTGCCAGCAATGGACATCATGCTGGATGATTTCGGTTTTGGTCTGTCAAAACGTCGCGTGACACTGTCAACTTCGGGTGTCGTGCCGGCACTGGATAAGCTGGGCGATATGATCGACGTGGCACTGGCGATTTCGCTGCACGCACCGAACGATGCGATTCGTGACGAAATTGTGCCGATCAACAAAAAGTACAACATCGAAACCTTCCTCGCGGCGGTTAAACGCTACATTGGTAAATCGAACGCCAATCAGGGCCGCGTGACCATTGAGTATGTGATGCTGGATCACATCAATGACAGCACCGACAATGCGCACGAGCTGGCTGCACTGCTGAAAGAGACGCCGTGCAAGATTAACCTGATTCCATGGAACCCGTTCCCGGGCGCGCCATATGGTCGTAGCTCAAACAGCCGTATCGATCGTTTCTCCAAAGTACTGATGGATTACGGATTCACCACTATCGTGCGTAAAACGCGTGGCGACGATATTGATGCGGCTTGTGGTCAGTTAGCGGGTGACGTTATCGACCGTACCAAACGCACCTTACGTAAGAAAATGGCCGGTGAAACCATCTCTGTGAAGGCGCTCTGAAACACGGCGCCCGGTGATACCCACCGGGCGTAAGCCGTGCCAGTCTCTTCTCTCGATGTCAGAGGGAGAGACTGAAATGCACAAAGGATTATCGGCAGTGTTGTTGGCGGGCTTTGTTGTAACCGGTTGTGTCAATCCACCGGTTCAACAAGGCGCTGCGGATATCAGGCTACAGCTAGGGTTGCACTACCTGGCGGTGAAAGATTTTGCTGCAGCACAGCGTAATTTATTACGCGCTGAGCGGGCCGCACCGCGAGATTATCGTGTGCCTTTGGCGCTTGCGCGGCTGGCACAGGCGCAGCAGAATAGCGCGCAGACCCATTGGCACTACCAACGCGCCCAGCAGTTAGCGCCAGCGAATGGCTACATCGCTAACAATTACGGTGCGTTTCTTTGCGGTTTAAGGCAGTATGGCGAAGCGCATCAACAGTTTAAGCTGGCGATGGCTGCACAGGAAATCGAAGCTCGTCAGGATGCATTTCTGTTTTCGGGCTATTGTTACCTGCAGGCTGGAGAGAGTGCCTCAGCGCGCGAGTCTTTGAGCAACGCGCTGATTGCCGCACCGGAGCAGGGCAGTCAACTGCTTTTGGAAGTGGAAAGGCGGCTTGAACAGCAGGATCGCATGGCGGTTCCGCTGCTATTAGAAGTGTACCACCAGCGTTTGCCCGCAACGGCAGAGAGCCAGTGGTTACAAATACGTTTCGCCGCGCAACAGGGAAACGCTGCTGACGTTACACGTTATGGCGACCGGTTGGCGCGAAGTTTTCCACAATCGATACAGTACCAGCGTTATTTAGCTAATGAATACTGAAGCCACTCAAGAGAATTCTGCAGTACATTCCACAGGTGAACGCCTGCGTCTGGCCCGTGAGCAGATGGGGCTGACTCAGCAAAATGTCGCTGAACGCCTGTGCCTGAAACTTTCTACCGTACGAGACATTGAAGAGGATAAGTCGCCAGCTGATTTAGCTTCGACGTTCTTGCGCGGTTACATTCGTTCTTATGCTCGTCTGGTGCATGTGCCGGAAGATGACCTGTTGCCGATGATGGCGAAGCAGGCTCCCGTGCGTGCGGCCAAAATTGAGCCAATGCAGAGCTTCTCGTTAGGTAAGCGCCGTAAAAAGCGTGATGGCTGGCTGATGATTTTCACCTGGTTGGTGATTTTTGTCGTCATCGGTCTGACCGGCGCGTGGTGGTGGCAAAACCATAAAGCCTCGCAAGCCGATCTGGTCTCAATGGCTGACCAGAATGGCAGCAGCAGCGATAACAGTCAGTCTATTCCGCTGGGTGAAAACAGCACTGACAGCGCGACTGACAGTGATACCAATGCCGCCGGTACGCCGGTGGATAACGGTGCAGGTGCGGTTGCGACACCGAGTACCAGCAACAACGCGGCTTCGGCTGCCAACACCACTGCGCCTGCGACCAGCAGCGATAACACCGTGGTTTCACCGAGCCAGGCACCGATCGATAACGCACCGCCAGCAGCCACCTCTCCGGCACCTGCCAACAGTGTACCAGCAGGTCAAATGCCGACCAGCGACGCGGCGGTGAGCCAGACAGCGGGTGACCCAAATGCGGTGGTGATGAATTTCAAAGCCGACTGCTGGCTGGAAGTCACCGACGCTACTGGCAAGAAGCTGTTCAGCGGATTGCAACGTAGCGGCGGTAAGCTCAGCTTGTCCGGAACGGCTCCGTATCGTCTGAAAATTGGCGCTCCGAGTGCGGTTGATGTGCAATATCAGAATCAGCCCGTTGATTTAAGTCGTTTTATCCGTAATAACCAGGTTGCCCGTCTGACGCTGGGTGCGCAATAACGCGCAGCGCGCTTTCCGGGTAATTGTGGAGAGAGAATATGCATAACGAAGCACCCATTATCCGTCGCAAATCAACACGGATTTACGTCGGCAAGGTGCCGGTTGGTGATGGTGCGCCCATTGCCGTTCAGTCAATGACCAACACCCGCACCACGGATGTGGACGCCACGGTTAACCAGATTCGCCAGCTTGAGCGTGTCGGTGTCGATATCGTGCGCGTCTCTGTTCCGACCATGGATGCGGCGGAAGCGTTCAAACTGATTAAGCAACAGGTCAATGTGCCGCTGGTGGCGGACATTCATTTTGACTACCGTATCGCACTGAAAGTCGCCGAATATGGCGTCGACTGCCTGCGTATCAACCCCGGCAATATCGGCAACAACGAGCGTATCCGCCAGGTGGTGGATTGTGCCCGTCATTACAATATTCCTATCCGTATCGGCGTAAATGCCGGTTCACTGGAAAAAGATCTGCAGGAAAAATACGGCGAGCCAACGCCACAGGCGCTGCTCGAATCGGCGATGCGCCATGTTGATCACCTCGATCGCCTCAACTTTGATCAGTTCAAAGTGAGCGTAAAAGCTTCTGACGTATTCCTGGCTGTTGAATCCTATCGCCTGCTGGCAAAAGCCATCGATCAGCCACTGCACCTCGGTATTACCGAAGCGGGTGGCGCACGTGCCGGTTCAGTAAAATCAGCGATTGGTCTGGGCTTGCTGCTGGCGGAAGGGATCGGCGATACGCTGCGTATCTCGCTGGCGGCGGACCCGGTGGAAGAAGTAAAAGTCGGTTACGACATCCTGAAATCGCTGCGCATCCGCTCACGCGGCATCAACTTTATTGCCTGCCCAACCTGTTCCCGTCAGGAATTTGATGTGATTGGGACGGTGAATGCGTTAGAAGAACGTCTCGAAGACATCATCACGCCAATGGATATCTCGATTATCGGTTGTGTGGTGAACGGTCCTGGCGAAGCCACGGTTTCGACCATGGGCGTGACGGGCGGTAGCCGTAAAAGTGGTTTCTACGAGGACGGTGTGCGTCAGCGCGATCGCCTCGATAACGACAACATGATCGACCAGCTGGAAGCACGTATTCGTGCCAAGGCCAGCATGCTGGATGAAAGCCGCCGCATTAACGTGCAGCAGCTGGAAAAATAAGGGACGGTGCGCGCCCGCCGCGTGCCGGTTTGTGATTGAACCTGTGCGGTTTCATCCTCATAAGGTATGATGCCGGACAGGTTTTTTTGTATTAAGAGATTCTAACGTGGCGAAGAATATTCAAGCGATCCGTGGGATGAACGACTACCTGCCGGCGGATACTGCGATTTGGCAGCGTATTGAGGGCACCCTGAAGCAGGTGCTGGCCAGTTATGGCTTTAGCGAAATCCGTTTGCCGATTGTAGAGCAGACCCCGCTATTTAAACGCGCTATCGGTGAAGTCACCGATGTGGTTGAAAAGGAGATGTATACCTTTGACGACCGCAACGGTGAAAGCCTGACCCTGCGTCCGGAAGGCACCGCGGGCTGCGTGCGCGCCGGTATTGAGCATGGTCTGCTGTACAATCAGGAACAGCGTCTGTGGTACATCGGTCCGATGTTCCGCTATGAGCGTCCGCAGAAAGGCCGTTACCGCCAGTTCCATCAGATTGGTGCGGAAGTGTTTGGTCTGCAAGGCCCGGACATCGATGCTGAACTGATTATGATGACCGCACGCTGGTGGAAAGCGTTAGGTATCGCTGAACACGTGAGTCTCGAACTCAACTCTATCGGCTCACTGGAAGCGCGCGCGAACTACCGCGACGCACTGGTGGCCTTCCTTGAGCAGCACAAAGACAAACTGGATGAAGATTGCAAACGTCGTATGTACAGCAATCCGCTGCGCGTACTCGACAGCAAAAACGCGGACATCCAGTTGTTGCTGAACGATGCGCCGACGCTGAATGAATATCTCGATGAAGACTCACGCGCGCACTTCGACGGGCTGTGCAGCCTGCTGGATGACGCGGGTATCGCTTACACCGTGAACCAGCGTTTGGTGCGTGGCCTCGATTATTACAACCGCACCGTGTTTGAGTGGGTGACCAACAGCTTAGGTTCACAGGGCACCGTGTGTGCCGGTGGACGCTACGATGGTCTGGTTGAACAGTTGGGTGGTCGCGCTACGCCAGCGGTCGGTTTTGCCATGGGTCTTGAGCGTTTGGTATTGCTGGTTCAGGCGGTTAATCCAGAATTTGAACCGACGCGCATTGTTGATGTCTATGTTATCGCTTCGGGGCAGGGCGTTCAGTCCGCTGCGATGCAATTGGCGGAAAAACTGCGTGATGCAGATCCGGCGCTGAAGCTGATGACCAACTTCGGTGGTGGTAACTTCAAGAAGCAGTTTGGCCGTGCAGACAAGTGGGGCGCACGCATTGCGCTGGTGCTGGGTGAAGACGAAGTGAAAGCGGGCCAGGTCGTGATTAAAAACCTGAGCACAGGCGATCAACAAACCGTTGCCCAAAGCGAAGCCGCTGCGACATTGCGCACGCTGCTGCAGTAAACGCAGCACTGCAACAGCCATTTAAAGGAGAGGGATTGCGTGGAAGTTTACAGCAACGAAAACGAACAGGTTGACGCACTGCGTCAGTTCTTTGCGAACAACGGCAAAGCGCTGGCTGTGGGTGTGATCATCGGCATTGCTGCACTGGGTGGCTGGCGTTTCTGGACCAGTCATCAGGATGGTGCGGATAAAGCTGCGTCGGCACAGTATCAACAACTGACCACTGCGATGCAGGCGGATAAGCCGCAAACGCTGGAAGCGGTTGCCGCCTTTGCCAATGAAAATAACAACACTTATGGCGCACTGGCTTCGCTCGATTTAGCGAAACAGTACGTTGAAGCAAATCAGTTAGATAAAGCCATTACGCTGCTTCAGAGCGGGCTGAAAGATACCAAAGATGCCAACCTGCAGGCGGTGATTAACCTGCGTCTGGCGCGCATTCAACTGCAGCAAAATCAGGCCGATGCCGCACTTTCAACTCTTAACAATGTTAAGGGTGATGGCTGGACAGCCATTATTGCGGACATTCGTGGCGAAGCACTGCTGAGCAAAGGCGACAAGCAGGGCGCACGTGATGCCTGGAGCAAAGGTGCTGAATCGCAGGCCTCTCCTGCGTTGAAGCAAATGCTGCAGATGAAGATGAATAACTTAAGTTAAGCCAGTCAAGAGAGCGCACATGGAATTACGTAAATACCTGCTGCCAGGGCTGATTTCAGTCACTCTGCTCAGCGGTTGCTCGCTGTTCAGCGGCGAAGAAGATGTAGTAAAAATGGCTCCGCTGCCGAAAGTGGAAAACCAGTTTACGCCACAGACGGCCTGGAGCACCTCGGTGGGTGATGGCGTTGGCGATTTCTATTCCAATCTGCATCCAGCCTGGCAGGACGGTACCGTCTATGCGGCCGACCGCTTTGGCGTAGTGAAAGCCCTGGATGCCAGCAACGGTAAAGAGAAATGGAAAGTCGATCTCTCTGAGAAAACCGGTTTCTTCTCGAAAAACATCTCAGCTCTTCTCTCTGGCGGCATTACCGCTACCAGCGATCGCATTTATATCGGCAGCGAGCGCGGCCAGGTCTTTGCACTGAACAATAGCGATGGCAGCATCGCCTGGCAGACGAAAGTCGCCGGTGAAGCGATGTCGCGTCCAGTTGTGAGTGATGGCCTGGTACTGATCCACACCAGCAACGGTATGTTGCAGGGGCTGGACCAGAGTACTGGCGCGATCAAGTGGAGCGTCAACCTCGATATGCCTGCGCTGTCACTGCGCGGTGAATCTGCGCCGACTGTGGCATTCGGTGGTGCGATTGTCGGTGGTGACAATGGCCGCGTGAGTGCAGTGATCATGAACCAGGGGCAGTTGATTTGGCAGCAGCGTATTTCGCAGCCAAGTGGCGCCACAGAGATTGATCGTCTGAGCGATGTGGATACAACGCCGGTTGTGGTTAACGGTGTGATCTATGCGCTGGCTTACAACGGTAATCTGACCGCGCTGGAACTGCGTTCAGGCCAGATTCTGTGGAAACGCGAAATCGGCGGCGTGAAAGACATGGTGGTTGATGCGGGTCGTATTTACCTGGTCGATCAGGATGACCGCGTGATTGCGCTTAATGCCGACGGTGGCGTGGCCATCTGGCGCCAGAGCGATCTGCTGCATCGCAACCTGACTTCACCAGTGCTGTTTAACGGTTATCTGGTGGTTGGCGATAGCGAAGGTTATGTGCACTGGATTAACACCCTTGACGGGCGCTTTGTTGCGCAGCAGAAACTGGACAGCGATGGCTTCCAGACTGACCCGGTGGTTGCCGGTGACAAGCTGCTGATCCAGGCGAAGGGCGGCGAAGTTTACGCCATCACTCGTTAAGATTGGGCTTTGCAGGAACTGGCTTCCTGCTCGCTAATACGGCTCCTGATTCGTCAGGGGCCGTTTCGTTTTTAGTCAGGCATGGTATTCTTAGCGCCTTCAGCCTGACGCCTTCTGGCAAATGTCGTTATAATCACGCCATTCGGGCGATTTATTTTTAAAACTGAGGCAAGTGTTATGGTACCTGTGGTCGCGCTGGTTGGGCGTCCCAATGTGGGAAAATCTACGCTATTTAACCGCTTAACGCGCACTCGTGATGCGCTGGTAGCGGATTTTCCTGGACTGACTCGCGATCGCAAATATGGTCGCGCCGAAGTGGAAGGGCGCGAATTCATTGTTATTGATACCGGCGGTATTGATGGCACCGAGGAAGGCGTCGAAAACCGCATGGCAGAACAATCGCTGCTGGCGATTGAAGAAGCGGATGTGGTGCTGTTCCTGGTGGATGCGCGTGCGGGTGTGATGCCGGCCGATCAACAGATCGCCAATCACCTACGTTCGCGCGAAAAAGCCACCTTCCTGGTCGCGAACAAAACTGACGGTCTCGATCCTGATGCTGCCGTGCTGGATTTCTATGCGCTGGGCTTGGGTGACATTCACCCGATTGCGGCCTCGCACGGTCGCGGTGTGAACAACCTGCTTGAAGCTGCGTTGCTGCCATGGATGGAAGAAGCCGTTCCAGAAGTGGAGTTGACGGAAGAAGAAGAAAACGCCGCTTACTGGGCCGCGTTAGAAGAAGAAGAGGACGAGAAGGCGTTGGCGGAAGAGGAAGAAGAAAACTTCGACCCTACCACCTTGCCGATCAAGCTGGCTATCGTTGGCCGTCCTAACGTCGGCAAGTCAACGCTGACTAACCGCATCCTGGGTGAAGACCGCGTCGTGGTCTTCGACATGCCCGGCACCACGCGTGACAGCATCTACATTCCAATGGAACGTGATGAGCGCGAGTATGTGTTGATTGATACCGCCGGTGTGCGTAAACGCGGAAAAATCACCGAAACCGTAGAAAAATTCTCTGTCATCAAAACGCTGCAGGCCATTGAAGATGCCAACGTGGTGATGCTGGTGATTGATGCACGTGAAGGCATTTCCGATCAGGATCTGTCACTGCTCGGCTTTATCCTGAACAGCGGTCGCTCATTGGTGATCGTGGTCAACAAGTGGGATGGCATGACGCAGGAAGCGCGTGACGAAGTGAAAGAGATGCTGGACTTCCGTCTGGGCTTTATCGATTTCGCGCGCATTCACTTTATTTCGGCGCTGCACGGCAGTGGCGTAGGTAACCTGTTCGAATCCGTGACCGAAGCTTACGACTGCTCAACCAAACGTGTCGGCACCGCGATGCTGACGCGCATCATGACCATGGCTTCTGACGACCATCAGCCGCCGCTGGTGCGTGGTCGCCGCGTGAAGCTGAAGTATGCCCATGCTGGTGGTTATAACCCGCCGATCGTGGTGATTCACGGTAATCAGGTGAAGGATCTGCCAGATTCCTACAAACGTTACCTGATGAACTACTTCCGTCGCTCACTCAACGTGATGGGCACACCGATTCGCATTCAGTTTAAAGAAGGCGACAACCCGTACGCGGGCAAACGTAACCTGCTGACACCGACGCAGCAGCGCAAACGCCAGCGACTGATGTCGCATCTGAAAAAGAATAAGCGTTAAAGTGAAGAGGGCCCAAACGGGCCCTTTTTTTTCGCCCTGATGCCGCGCGATAAGCTCATCATCCCTGACATATCGCCTTAACATCAAAAATTACACTTTGATTCAGCCTCATATTTATTAATAACTTATGACTGGTTTTGTAGCAAAAATGCTATTGCCCAGTAACTCCTTCGTTATGGATGTTCACTTTCTAATGAACCAGGTGGTACAATCCTGCCGCCTTGTAGCGAGAATCACTCTCACCTGCGATGTGTCCTTGCTCACAAGCGCCGAATTACGGGCATTGCACCCGTACCAATAGATATAAAATAAAGCGTAACGGTTTGGTTCCTGTCCCCCATCGTTGGCAGGAGCATTGCTACTGGCTACAGCTTGTTAGCCGGCACCAGCGCGTTATTTTTTCAGGAGAGTTTTTGTTATGGCAGAAAATTCCGCTCGTCCCTGCAAAGGGTTGAGTATCTGGTCTGTATTGTTCGGGCTGGTCCTGCTGGCTGTCGGTCTGTTCTTCGCGATCGGCGGTGGCAAGTTGGTCGCTCTGGGCGGCAGCTGGTACTTCCTCATTTCCGGTATTGTGATGTTGCTGTCGGCGGTTCAGTTCTTCCGTCGCAAATCATCCGCCGTGACCTTATTCATTCTGGTCTTCGTTGGCACCCTGATTTGGGCGCTGTTTGATGCGGGCTTCCACTTCTGGCAGCTGGTTTCACGCCTGATGGTGCCTGCAGGCCTGATGCTGCTGGCGTTCCTGACCTGGCCAGCGCTGCGTAAGCGTGAAGGCAAAAGCTCTCTGGCGAAAGTTTCCTATGTCCTTTCAGCGATTATCGCTGTTGGCATGGTGGCAACTTTCGTGCAGATGTTCCAGCCGCACCCAACCGTCGCGTTCGACGGCAAACAGCTGCCGCTGATTCCTGTCGACAAGTCTAAGCCACAGCAGGACTGGAGCAGCTACGGCCGCACGCCTGAAGGTGACCGTTTCGCGGCGATCGACCAGATCACCCGTGATAACGTCAAAGACCTGCAGGTTGCCTGGACCTTCCACACTGGCGATACCCCAATCAGCCCAACCGGTAACGGTGCGGAAGATCAGGAAACGCCACTGCAGGTTGGCAACACCCTGTACCTTTGCACCCCGCACAACAACGTGATTGCGGTTGCAGCGGATACCGGCAAGCAGATCTGGAAGCGTGAAATCAACGCCCAGGCTGAAGTGTGGAACCGCTGCCGTGGTCTGGCGTACTTCGATGCGACCAAACCTGTGCAGCAGCCAAGTCAGCCGGGCTCAACACCGGTTCCTGCGCCAGTGCTGGCGGCAGGTGATACCTGTCAGCGTCGCATTCTGATGAACACCATCGATGCGCGTCTGATCGCCATCAATGCTGACAACGGTGAATTCTGTGAAGACTTCGGTGACCACGGTGTGGTTGACCTGAAAAAAGGTCTGGGTAAAGCGCCCGATCCACAGTATCAGCTGACGTCTGCACCACAGCTGGCCGGCACCACCGTAGTGGTGGGTGGTCGTGTGGCGGATAACGTCCAGACCGATATGCCTGGCGGCGTACTGCGCGGCTTTGACGTTATCACCGGTCAGATGCGTTGGGCGTTTGACCCAGGTAACGATGACCCGAATGCCATCCTGATGCCGGGCAAAGACTACACCCGTAGTACCCCGAACTCATGGGCACCGATGTCATACGACCCGGCGATGAACACTGTGTTCCTGCCAATGGGTAGCTCGTCTGTGGATCTGTGGGGTGCGAATCGTACCAAACTGGATCACACCTACGGCGCATCAATTCTGGCGCTGGATGCGACTACCGGTAAGCAAAAATGGGTTTATCAGACCGTACATAACGATCTGTGGGATTTCGACCTGCCGATGCAGCCGAGCCTGGTCGACTTCCCGATGAAGGATGGCACCACTAAGCCAGCCGTCGTTATCGGTGCAAAAACCGGTATGATTTGGGTGTTGGATCGCCTGACCGGCAAGCCTTTGACGAAAGTTGAAGAGCAGCCAATGCCGCAGGGCCATATCCCGAACGAGCAGTACACCAAAACACAGCCGCACTCAGTGGAAATGCCTAACATCGGCAACCAGAAGCTGACCGAGTCTGACATGTGGGGTGCTACGCCGTTTGACCAGTTAGTGTGCCGTATCGCCTTTAAAGGTATGCGTTACGATGGACTGTTCACTGTTCCGGACACTGACAAATCACTCAGCTTCCCAGGTTCACTGGGTGGTATGAACTGGGGCAGCATCTCGTTTGACCCGAACAACCAGTACATGTTTGTTAATGACATGCGTCTGGGCCTGTGGGTACAGATGATTCCTCAGGACACCACTAAGTCTGCTGCCAGCAACGGCGGTGAAGCGATCAACACCGGCATGGGCGCCGTTCCGCTGAAAGGCACCCCTTACGCTGTTAACAAAAACCGTTTCATGTCTCCGCTGGGCATTCCGTGCCAGGCACCACCATTCGGTACGCTGTCAGCTATCGACATGAAAACCCGTCAGATCGTATGGCAGGTGCCAGTCGGTACCGTGCAGGATACCGGTCCATTCGGTATCAAGATGCATGCACAAATGCCAATCGGTATGCCAACGCTGGGCGGCACCTTGGCAACTCAGGGTGGCCTGGTGTTCATCGCCGGTACGCAGGATTACTATCTGCGCGCCTTCGATAGCTCAACCGGTAAAGAAGTATGGAAAGCTCGTCTGCCAGTCGGTAGCCAGGGCGGCCCAATCAGCTATGTTTCGCCAAAAAATGGCAAACAGTACATCCTGATCTCTGCAGGTGGTGCACGTCAGTCACCAGACCGTGGTGATTACGTGATTGCTTACGCGCTGCCAGACAGCAAGTAATTTGCTGTAAAAAAGAAGAAAGGCCGACATCATGATGTCGGCCTTTTTTTATTAACCATCCGTGGAATATGACATCCCTTAAGGTACCTTATTTACTGCTGCTTGGAGGGGCGACGGCTTTTTTGACCTCCTTTTCTTCCAGCTTCCCTGGCTCTTTCAGGATCGTTTCTGAAATTGCCCCCACTGACTTTGCCGCCAGCACTGCCGGCTTCCCTGGCACGCTCTGGGTCCTCTGCAAAGTTCCCAGCACCGCCTCGTTGCTTCTTTTGTGTCATAGCAGAGACCTCATCTAAGGGTGTTTTCTTCGATGTGGACTAGCTAGCCACTTAATGAGTATAGTCAGTAAGTTACAGTCTGCTTTGGGAGATCTCTGAGAATCTTACTGGCCGTCACGCCATAAGGCCTCTAATTCAGGCGATGCCGCTGTTTCAGGAATCAAAATCACGATGGAACCCGCCTCTTGATGGGTGGCATAGGTGATTTGAATACGAAAATAGCGTTGATCGCCGCTGCCAAGATTCGCCGCCTGATCTTCCGGTTCGCCCAATGGCAGCGCTTGCTCAAGAACGTTACACACCCGTTGCTTTTGTGGCTCCGGAAGTTGAGCCAGGGCAAAGCGGCGTTCGCCACGCAGATTGGGGATAAAGGCGATGCCGCCTTCACGCGCCAGTTCAATGATGGCGTCATCAGTGAGTTGGATGTTCATTTTACGCCTACCTGCTGCCAGGCGGATTGAATCGCCTCCGCCACCGAACGGTTAAATCGCTTACCACCATGTTCGACAGTAAAGCGGGCAAAGGTGCTGAAATCGGCATCCTGCGGCAGCGTCTTGTCGCAGAGAGTGTCGTACCAGGCGTGGCCCGCTAACTCCCAGGCAAAGCCGCCTAACGCTTTAGCGGCGAGGTAAAACGCACGGTTAGGAATGCCAGAATTGAGATGGACACCGCCGTTGTCATCGCGGGTTTCGATGTAATGATCCATATCCGCCGGTTGCGGATCCTTGCCGAGTTTCGGATCGTCGTAGGCGGTGCCAGGTGCGGACATGGAGCGCAGTCCACGGCCTTTAATCCCGGATGCTAACAAGCCCTCACCAATCAACCAGTCAGCCTGATCGGCCGTTTGCTGCAGATGGAACTGTTTCACCAGCGAGCCGAACACATCAGACATCGATTCATTCAATGCACCAGACTGCTGGAAATAAACCAGCCCGGCCTCGTTCTCGGTCACGCCGTGGGTGAGTTCATGTGCCACCACATCCAGCGCAATGGTAAAGCGGTTAAAAATCTCGCCATCGCCGTCACCAAACACCATCTGCTGACCGTTCCAGAAGGCGTTCTGATACTCTTTGCCATAATGAACCGTACCGTCGAGCTTTAGGCCTTTGTTATCCAATGAATTGCGCTTGAAGATTTGCCAGTAGAAATCGTAGGTGATGCCGAGATAATTCCAGGCCTCTTCGGCCGCTACATCACCATTACCTGGCTGGCCTTCATCGCGGATTAAGGTGCCGGGTAGATTCTGTGTGTTCTCCGCATCATAGATGGCACGCAGCACGCTGCCAGGCTGGGCGGTGGCCGCGCTGGCCGCTTTATGATTGTGTTCAGTCATCAGTTGCTGAACATGGGTGAGGGTGCGGCGAGCAGACGCCTGCGGCGCACCCGAGCAGTGATCAATGATGTTGCGAAGAATATACGGAGGAATAACGCTGTGGGTCATAGTAACTCCTGGCCGTGAGTGAACATGCCAGAAGTATAGTTTTTCAGCTAGGAGCGTGCTTTACGGCTCCGCGATTTCTGCGGTTCAAGGGCGGTCACCTGGCTTTCCACCCAGCCGTCATCCAGACGGGTGCGCAGTAAGTCGCCTTTATGTAATTGCTGGGTTTTCTTCACCAGCTGGCCTTGCGTATCCGTTGTCACACTAAAACCACGCGCCAGTGTGGCGAGCGGACTGACGCCCTCCAGTTGCGCAGCCAGATTACCAAAGCGCTGACGATTGTGATTCAGCTGCTTCTCCATACCCTGTTGCAGGCGATACTGCCACTGCTGCATCTGCTGCTGCGCACGCAGAATGCGCCCCTGAGGCTGCTGCTGATTGAGGCGCTGTAACACGCGATCCTGCTGGCGATTAGCCACGCGCAGACGTTGATCCATTGCCTCGCCGAGGCGACGCTGCAACTGGAACAGTGTGGTTTGCTGGCGTGCCAGACGCAGCTGTGGATGTTGCTGCTGCAAACGATGTTGTATGCGGGTAAAACGGCGTTGCTGCTCTGCAATGTAGAAATCCATCGCCATTTCCATACGCTGCTGCTGTGACTGCAAACGGCGCAGCAGTTCGATCTGATTGCGGCTCACGATTTCTGCCGCCGCAGATGGGGTAGGGGCGCGCAGATCGGCGACAAAGTCGGCGATGGTGACGTCTGTCTCGTGGCCGACGGCACTGACGATGGGCAGGCGACTGGCAAAAATAGCACGCGCCACGCGCTCATCGTTAAAGCTCCACAAATCCTCCAGCGAGCCGCCGCCACGGCCGACAATCAGCACGTCACACTCATCACGCTGGTTCGCCAGTTCAATGGCACGCACAATCGCAGCCGGTGCATCCACACCTTGCACCGGCGTGGGATAGATAATTACCGGCAGCGAGGGATCGCGGCGATGCAGTACGCGCAGCACATCATGCAACGCGGCACCGGTGGCAGAGGTGATCACACCGACCTGGCGCGCCGGATCGGGCAGCGGCTGTTTGAACTGCTGATCGAACAGCCCTTCGGCCGCCAGTCTCGCTTTCAATTGCTCAAACTGCTGCTGCAGCAGACCTTCACCCGCTGGATGCATGCTTTCGATAATCAGCTGATAGTCGCCACGCGGTTCATACAGCGTAATGCTGGCGCGCACCAAAACCTGCTGACCATGCTGAGGGCGGAATGTGACGCGGCGGTTGCTATTACGGAACATCGCGCAGCGGACTTGTGCGCCATCATCCTTTAAGGTGAAGTACCAGTGACCGGAAGAGGGCTGGCTAAAATTTGAGATCTCAGCGCTGAGCCACACCAGGCCCATCTCATTTTCCAGCAGTTGGCGCACCGTGGTATTCAGGCGGCTGACAGTAAAAATATTGGCGGTTGGCGGTAGCGACATGTGATGTAGATCAAATTTTAAATCAGAGGGTTAATCAACCGATACTACATTGCTCACCCGAAGGATCAAGACTTTTTCCTAAAAAACACTGGAGGCAATCGATTTCGGCCTGTATAATGCCGCGGCAATATTTTATCTGTTTTAATCGCCCCCAGGTGGAGATATTGCAATGCTAAGAATCACTAAAGAAGCCCTCACTTTTGACGACGTTCTGCTCGTTCCAGCTCACTCCACTGTCTTACCGAACACCGCTGATCTCAGCACCCAACTGACGAAAAACATCCGTCTGAACATCCCTATGCTGTCTGCTGCTATGGACACCGTGACCGAAGCCGGTCTGGCAATTGCACTGGCGCAGGAAGGCGGTCTGGGCTTTATCCACAAAAACATGTCGATTGAGCGCCAGGCGGATGAAGTTCGCAAAGTGAAAAAACACGAAAGTGGCGTAGTGACCGATCCGCAAACTGTTCTGCCAACCACCACGCTGGCGGCAGTGCAAGAGCTGACCGAGCGCAACGGCTTTGCGGGTTATCCGGTTGTGAACACAGACAACGAACTGGTCGGCATCATCACCGGTCGTGACGTGCGTTTTGTGACGGACCTGAGCCTGCCAGTTTCCGCTGTGATGACGCCGAAAGAGCGTCTGGTCACCGTTAAAGAGGGTGAAGCGCGCGACATCGTACTGCAGAAAATGCACGAAAAACGTGTTGAGAAAGCGCTGGTTGTGGATGACAGCTTCCACCTGCTGGGCATGATTACTGTTAAAGATTTCCAGAAAGCAGAGCGTAAACCTAACGCCTGTAAAGATGCGGAAGGCCGTCTGCGTGTGGGTGCTGCGGTTGGTGCGGGCGCCGGTAACGAAGAGCGTGTTGACGCGCTGGTTGCTGCGGGCGTTGACGTTCTGCTGATCGACTCTTCTCACGGTCACTCTGAAGGCGTTCTGCAACGTATCCGTGAAACCCGTGCGAAGTACCCAGACCTGGACATCATCGGTGGCAACGTGGCGACCGGTGCAGGTGCATTGGCACTGGCCGAAGCGGGCGTGAGCGCGGTGAAAGTGGGTATCGGTCCTGGTTCAATCTGCACCACGCGTATCGTAACCGGCGTAGGTGTACCACAGATCACCGCTGTTTCTGATGCGGTTGCTGCGCTGGAAGGCACCGGTATCCCGGTTGTGGCTGATGGTGGTATCCGTTTCTCCGGTGACATCGCCAAAGCGATCGCCGCAGGCGCGGCCGCTGTGATGGTCGGTTCTATGCTGGCGGGTACTGAAGAATCTCCAGGCGAAATCGAGCTGTATCAGGGCCGTTCGTTCAAATCTTACCGTGGTATGGGTTCACTGGGCGCGATGTCTAAAGGCTCATCTGACCGTTACTTCCAGACCGATAACGCGGCTGACAAACTGGTGCCAGAAGGTATCGAAGGCCGCGTCGCTTACAAAGGCCGTCTGAAAGAGATCGTGCACCAGCAAATGGGCGGTCTGCGCTCTTGCATGGGCCTGACCGGTTGCCCAACCATCAACGATCTGCGTACTAAAGCCGAGTTCGTGCGCATCAGTGGCGCAGGTATCAACGAAAGCCACGTGCATGATGTGACCATCACCAAAGAGTCACCGAACTACCGCATGGGTTCATAATCCCGTAAGATTCAACGCCCGGCACCTGCCGGGCGCTTTTATTATTAAGTCCATCCCAATGGAAACGCCTCAATGACGACTGAAAATATTCATAAACATCGCATTTTGATCCTCGATTTTGGTTCTCAGTATACGCAGCTGGTCGCGCGCCGCGTGCGTGAGCTGGGCGTCTACTGCGAACTCTGGGCGTGGGATGTCACCGAAGAGCAGATTCGTAGCTTCAATCCAAACGGCATCATCCTGTCAGGTGGCCCGGAAAGCACCACTGAGCTGAACAGCCCACGTGCACCAGAATACGTGTTCAACGCTGGCGTGCCGGTGCTGGGCGTGTGCTACGGCATGCAGACCATGGCGATGCAGTTGGGCGGCAAGGTTGAAGGTTCCAACGAGCGTGAATTTGGTTATGCGCAGGTTGAAGTGCTGACCCAGAGCGCGCTGGTGCGTGACATCGAAGATGCCATTAGCGCTGCCGGCAAACCGCTGCTGGACGTGTGGATGAGCCACGGTGACAAAGTGACCGCCATCCCGGCTGGCTTTGAAACCGTTGCCAGCACCGAAACCTGTCCGTTTGCCATCATGGCTAACGAAGAGAAGAAATTCTACGGCGTACAGTTCCATCCAGAAGTGACGCACACCCGTCAGGGCCTGCGCATGCTGGAGCGTTTCATCCGTGATATCTGCGGCTGTGAAGCACTGTGGACGCCAGCCAAGATCATCGAAGATGCGGTAGAGCGTATTCGTGAGCAGGTCGGCGAAGATAAAGTGATCCTCGGCCTGTCAGGTGGTGTGGATTCCTCTGTCACCGCGATGCTGCTGCACCGCGCTATCGGCGATCGTCTGACCTGTGTGTTCGTGGACAACGGCCTGCTGCGTCTGAACGAAGCCGAGCAGGTGATGGAAATGTTTGGCGACCACTTTGGTCTGAACATCGTTCACGTTGCCGCTGAGAATCGTTTCCTTGACGCACTGGCGGGCGAGAACGATCCAGAAGCCAAACGTAAGATCATCGGCCGCGTATTCGTTGAAGTGTTCGACGAAGAAGCGCTGAAGTTGACTGACGTGAAATGGCTGGCGCAGGGCACCATCTATCCAGACGTGATCGAGTCTGCTGCTTCTGCTACCGGCAAGGCACACGTGATCAAATCGCACCACAACGTGGGCGGTCTGCCGAAAGAGATGAAGATGGGCCTGGTTGAGCCGCTGAAAGAGCTGTTCAAAGATGAAGTGCGTAAGATCGGTCTGGAACTGGGCCTGCCATACGCCATGCTGTATCGCCATCCGTTCCCAGGCCCAGGTTTGGGCGTGCGTGTACTGGGCGAAGTGAAGAAAGAGTATTGCGACCTGCTGCGTCGTGCCGATGCAATCTTCATCGAAGAACTGCATAAAGCTGACCTGTACAACAAAGTCAGCCAGGCCTTCACCGTGTTCCTGCCAGTACGCTCTGTCGGCGTAATGGGCGACGGTCGTAAATATGATTGGGTTGTGTCACTGCGCGCAGTAGAGACCATCGACTTCATGACCGCGCACTGGGCGCACCTGCCGTACGATTTCCTCGGCCGCGTCTCCAACCGCATCATCAACGAAGTGAACGGCATTTCTCGCGTGGTTTACGATATCTCAGGTAAGCCACCGGCCACGATTGAGTGGGAATAATTTCCGCTGATTGAATCGCCTATCAAGCCCGCTTAAATGCGGGCTTTTTCTTAGGGCTGTGGAATCAGTCTAACGCCCGCCGCACGAGTAATCTCTGTAAGGGTAGTGAGCGTTGGATTTCCTTTTTCGGAGAGCGTTTTGTACAACTGCTGGCGCGACAACCCTGATTTGCGAGAGATTTCGCTAATGCCACCCCGGGCTTCAACTACCCGGCGAAGGGCGATCAGAAAGGCAGCTATCCCGCCTTCTTCGTAGATATCTTCCAATGCCGTTTGCAGGTAGATTTCAGCGTAATCGGGGTTTTCTCGCAGCTCTGCTACCATCGCATCGTCGTGACTGACTGCTTTTTTCTTTGATACAGATTGAGTGATGATAGTCATGTTGTTACCTCAGTGTGTTGCATAGCGTCCTCGCAAGCATTCAATCCAGCAAAAATTGTCTTTTATAAGCGACATTGATGCAACGCAAGGGCCAGCGAAGAGTGTGCATCTGCGAGATACACTCCATTCTTTTGTGGCCAACCAACATCGGTTTTCAGAACGATTTGCCCTATCGCATAGTTAGTGAATACAAACTCACCTCTCCCAATGCATGATGGCTGGTGAATTGTTAATCATCAGGATGCCGTCGATGCTGCCACTGAAAGCCTTTCTCATCTCTTTCCTCTGTATTGTGCTGCTCTCGCTGGCAGCCAGTCTGGCGCAGGCCACGCGCACCGGTGAGTTAACCAGTGAGCGCGGTGGCTGGGCGACGGCGCGACGGGATTCGGCCGGTATAGCGCCGGACCCACACCAATATGCCAATCTGGCCATCGTGCAGGTTTATGCTGCGCCCACATATGGCTGGAAGGGCGCTGTCGCGGTGCATCCGTGGATCATTTTTAAGCGTGCAGGGGAGACGCAGTACAACCGCTACGAAGTGATCAGCTGGGGCAGCGGCGATAAGGTGCGTCGCAACGCAAACCTGCCGGACGGATACTGGTACGGCGCGAAACCGCGTTTACTGGTGGAGCATCGCGGCAAGGAAGCAGAAGCAATGATTCCGCAGATCGAAGCGGCGATAAAATCCTACCCGTGGCCAACGACCTATCACGCGTGGCCGGGGCCGAACAGCAACACCTTTATGGCGCACATTGGCCGTGAAGTGCCTGCGTTGAAGCTGGATTTGCCTGCCAATGCGTTAGGCAAAGATTATCGCTCTCTGCTGCATCCGATTGGTTTACCGCCGTCGGGGCGCGGTGTACAGGTGTCTATTTTAGGTGTACTGGGCGTGACGGTTGGCGCAGAAGAGGGCCTGGAAGTGAATGTGCTTGGGCTGAATCTTGGGCTAGATTTCACGCCACTCAAGTTGCGTTTGCCATTTATTGGCGGGATTGGACGAGACAATTTGCAGAAGGACAATCCGTGATTGACCCTTTCGAGCAATAAATTGCGCCGCTACGGCTCTGTGCGCTCTGAGATTGTCTAATCCAAATCGCACGATTTGTAGCGGCGCTATTTATCGCGCAACGGAAGAATCAGCACACGCCGAAATCGCCTTCTTCGTGATACAAATTCACGCTATCTGCCCTGACTTCGATCTCACGTTTGATGGGATCGTCAATACGCGCGCACCATAACAACTCACCTTCAACCCGTGTGACCTGCATCTTTGGGCCACCGGTCTTCGACTGCACAAAATCATCAACTTTAAACATGCTGTTTCTCCCTCAGGTCAGTGATAGCGCTAAGTGTATATGCGCTTGAACTCATGCGCGCTCGATTTTGTGCGCTGGTATCCAACCTCAAATTAAATCCGGGATCACAGGACACTTCTTGTTCTCTCACGCCTTAAATGCTGATGACATAGCATCTGAAAACTGAAGGTGGTTGTCAGTTGACAACCTGATATTCAAAGTATAAGGTGGCATGCAATGTCAGAAAGGAAGCGACACCCACACAAAGAGATTGAAAGCGTTTTACGTTATGCAGAAGTTCAGGGATGGAAAATTGTGCAGGGTGGGCATCATGCGTGGGGAAAAATGTATTGCCCGGAGAATTCAGCAGAGTGTCGATGCGGTGATTTCTGTATTACCTGCATTTGGAGCACGCCTAAGAGCCCTGAAAATCATGCCAGGATGTTAAAGCGAGTGGTGGATAACTGCTCAAGAGTGAAACGATAAGGATGTAAAAATGGAATTTGAATTCACGTTACGTTTTCAGTTGAGTGACGCTGTTTCTGATGACGAAGCCCTGGAGCGACTCGGTGCTGCCGGTTGCACTGATGCGCTGGTGGGTACTGGCGTAGCCGGTAAATTGAGTCTGATGTACTGCCGGGAAGCGGAGAGTGCGCAGCAAGCGATTCGCGATGCTTTAGCCGAAGTCATTCAGGCTTTACCCGATGCCGAACTGATTGAAGCGGCCCCCGATCTGGTCGGCCTTACGGATATCGCCGAGTTGATCGGCGTATCGCGCCAAAATATGCGGAAGTTAATGCTCACTCACAGCCCGCAGTTTCCACGTCCAATTCATGATGGTAAAACCGCGCTGTGGCACCTTATCGATGTGGTCGAGTGGTTAAATCAACGCGGCTCATCGCGCGTAACACCAGGCATCAGCGAACTGGCGCACGCAACGTTGCAACTCAATTTGCAGCAAGCGCTGCAACGTTACGCGCACTGTCTTTGATTTAATGGTGCAGCAAAAACACCGTTGCCAGACCGAGGAAAATAAAGAAACCGCCGGTGTCGGTGATAGCGGTGATCAGCACGCTGGAGCCTACTGCCGGGTCGCGTTTCATCTTGGTCATGATCAACGGAATCAGTACACCCATGAGCGCCGCCAGCAGCAGGTTAAGCACCATCGCCAGCATCATCACGCCACCGAGTTGCATATTGTCGTACATCAACCAGGTGATGCTGCCCATGATTCCGCCCCAGAACAGCCCGTTAATCAGGGCAACGCCGAGTTCACGTACCACCAGGAAGGAGAAGTTACCGGGTTCCACCTGATGCAGCGCCAGCGCACGCACAATCATGGTGATGGTTTGGTTACCGGTGTTACCGCCAATCCCGGCGACGATAGGCATCAGCGCCGCCAGCGCCACCAGTTGAGAAATGGTCTCTTCAAAAAAGCCAATTACGCGAGAAGCGATAAATGCGGTACACAGATTGATGGCGAGCCACGCCCAGCGTTTACCCACCGCTTTGCGCACCGGCGCGAACACGTCCTCACCCTGGCTAATACCGCCCATCTTACGAATGTTACTTTCGTTCTCTTCGTTAACCAGATCGATCACGTCTTCCACGGTGATACGGCCAATCAACTTGCCTTTCGCATCAATAACGGCGGCAGAGATCAGGTTATAACGCTCAAAGGCACTGGCTGCATCTTCGGCTTTGTCGTCGAGCTGAAAGGTGGTCGGGCGCGCATTCATCACGTCAGAAACCAGCGTCTTTGGCTTGTTGAGTAAAATGTCGGTGAGTGTTAACTCACCCAGCAACTGATTCTGTTCGTCAGTAATAAAGATTTTATCGGTACCATCCGGCATGCTTTTGCGCTTGCGCAGAAAGCGCTGCACGGTGGCGAGGGTCACGTCAGATCGGACGGTCAGAATATTGAAATCCATCACCTGGCCCACGCGGTCGCGATCAAGCTCGATCACTTCCAGCAGGCGTGCACGCAGGTTTGGCTCCAGCGTGGTGAGTAAACGTCCGGTTAAATCGCGCGGCAGATAGCGTGCCAGATATACCTGATCGTCGATGTCCAGCGGCTCAATAGCGTGCAGAATCTCGCGATCAGTCATACCTTCCGTCAGGCTGGCCCAGACGGTTTCAGAGGCTTCGACCAGCACGCGACCGCGCTGTTCGGAGGGCACAAGGCGCCATAATGCCAGACGCTCTTGTTCAGGTAGCGCTTCGAGGATATCCGCTAAGTCAGCTGCGTGCAGTTGATGCAGCTCTTCTTCCAGCTGATGGCGCCAGTCGGTGATCTCCCGCAACTCGGCGGCATTGAGATCGATAGATTTATCCAGCAGCACATCAACGAGATCGTCCTCGCTGAGGAGCAGATGCAAGATGCGCTGGCGGATTTCAGTTAATTGTTGTGCATACGGAGCAGACATAACGCGTCCCTTGTGTCTGTAAAGTCAGGTCAAAGTGTAGCGCGTTGCGGGTAATCAGGGCGCATTAAGCAGCATTGTCACAATCGGGCAATGTGAAGCGGCAAGCAACGATGACCCGCAAGTTCCTTAGCGCGAATCGCTGGTGCTCAGTGTGGTGACCGGCTCAGGTGCGGCTTTTTTTTGCTGATGATGCTCAATCGCACCGGGGATAATGAAAATCAGACGGCCAACCAAAATGAAGAAACTGATCAGCAAAATAATGCGAGTCATGGTACCGGTTTTGGGACGTCTTCGTGCAGGGATGGCGCTGTTCACGCAGGGTGGTTCCTGTAAATGCCCGGCTGGGCGATGGCAACATTTAGTCACAGTTAGATTGTCAGGTCAATCGCTGTGTGAAAAATGAGCAGTAACGGTTAAGGGTGCGTTAATCAAAATCAGATGAGGCCGCACTCCGCGGCCTCGTCATCAATAGCTGGCTTTTTGCGCCAGTAGCGTGGCGAAACGGTATTTGATGCGATCGCCGTTTTCATCGCGACGATGCAGTTCACCGATATCCTCGTTGTACTTCACGATGTGCCAGTTGCGATAGTAATGGCTCAGCTCACCGGATTTGAAGGTGAACGGGAAGTTCTGCGAGTTGGGATAATCATCCGTGCTCATCGCCGCCACAATCAGGTTATAGCCATATTTCAGCGTACTGGCCTGCATATCGGCAATCAGCTGTGGGATGGATTCCGGTTGCAGGAACATCATCACCACTGTGGAGAGCACGAACTGATAGCCGCCGTTGAAACGCACCTGGTTGAGATCGCACAATTCCGTGCGAATGTTCTCCAGATTCTCTTCCTGAATAATGCTATTCAGGCGCTCAAGGCTGACCGGATTGCTGTCCCAGGCCGTCACGTCAAAACCGTGCTGATTCAGGAACAGACTGTTACGGCCCTGGCCGCAGCCGAGATCTAACGCTTTGCCCACTTCCAGTTTTGGCAGTGCAGCCAGCACTTCGGAGTGGGGCGGCGTCAGACCGTATTTTTCCGCGAAATAGTTATCGGGACGTGTTGTCATAGTGATACAGCGGGCCAGCAGCCCGCATTACTCCTCTTCCAGCGTCAGTTTCCAGCCGGTGACATCATTCCAGTAGGCTTGCTCACGCTCCAGATCCAACTGTACCAGCGTATTCTGGCTCAGATAGCCACGCGGGAAAGTCAACGTCCAGTTGCTGTCATCTGCGTTGAGTTTGAGCGAGTCCGGCTTGGTGGTGGCCTGGCGCTGATTATTCAGCAGCGTACCCAGACGCAACAGGAACACCATCGGCAGGAACTGTTTCTTTTTGAACAAGGTGAAACGCGGCATCTCATCCTGCTTCACCGCTTTACGGTGGTAGCGTACCAGCATGGCCAACAGCATCTGTTGATCCTGATTAAAACCAGGCATGTTGGAGTTCTGCAGGATGTAAGCTGAATGGCGCTGCATGCCGCTGTGATTGATGGTCAATCCGACTTCATGCAGCAGCGCAGCCCATTTCAGTAACGCCGAGAGCTGTGGATTCGCCAGTTTGGGATTTTGGTCCAGCCACTGCAGATAAAGCTGCTCGGTTGTTTCCAGCACGCGGCGTGCCTGATCGCTATCGATAGCGTAGTGGTTAGCCAGACTTTGCGCGGTGCGGCTGCGGATATCCTGATGGCGGAAGCGACCTTCCATCTCATACAGCACACCTTCACGCAGCGCGCCGTCAGACAGGCGCAGTTCGCGAATTGCCAGCGCATCAAATACGCCACACAGAATCGCTAACCCTGGCACAAACACCGCTTTACGCTCTTCCGATAAGCCCGGCAGGCTCAACGCATTAAACGACTTGTGCTTCAGCACCTCAGAGACCAGCATTTCCAGCGTTTCCGGCGTGATCAGCTTCTCTTTCTCACCCATTGCCATCAACACTTCGCAGGCCGCTTTGATCGAGCCTGAAGCGCCGAGCGCATACTGCCAGCCGTGCAGACGATACTGCCAGGCCATGGTTTCCAGCTTCTGCGCTGCGGACAAACGCGCGCGACGGAAGTGTTCAGGCGAAATTTCCCCTTTCGGGAAATAGAGATTGGCAAAGCTGACGCAACCCATGCGGCGGCTTTCCACCAGCTGCGGTTCAAAATCCTCACCGATCACCAGTTCGGTTGAACCGCCGCCGATATCGATCACCAGCTTGCGGCCTTTTTCCGGCTGCGTATGCTCCACGCCCATGAAAATCAAACGGGCTTCTTCATTGCCAGAGATGATCTCGATCGGATAGGGGATCACCTCTGCGGCGCGCTGCAGGAACTCTTCGGCATTGGTGGCGATACGCAGCGTGTGCGTACCGACGATAGTGACGTTTGCCGGGCTGAACCCCTGTAAACGCTCCGCAAACAGCGCCAGGCAGCTCAGGCCACGCTCCATCGCCTCATCGCTCAGGCGATTTTGCGCATCTAACCCATCGGCCAGATGCACGCGCTGTTTCAAACGCCCCAACACTTGCATGGCGCCATCGACCACACGGGCAATGACCATGTGGAAACTGTTTGAGCCCAGATCGATGGCAGCAAATTCCTGCGGTTTCGGCGTACTTTTATGGGAAATTGGCATAGGCGTTATTCGGGTTGTTCCAGTTTCTTGATGTAATCGTAAATCGCCAGCTGCGAGCGCACCTTCTTGCGATTGCCGCGCGGAACATAACGGTTACTCAGTTCTTTGTCCACGATGCGCGCTTTCACGGTATCACTCAACAGAATGGCAATGATATCCAGAATGCGCTGCTTCACGCGGGGATCAAGGATCGCCACGGCCACCTCAATACGGTGATCGATATTACGCGTCATCCAGTCTGCGGAAGAGAGATAAACCTTTTTCTCGCCGCCGCTCTCAAAAATATAGACGCGGTCGTGCTCAAGATAACGGTCAACGATGCTGGTAATGCGAATATTTTCACTGATGCCCGGTAAATCAGGGATCAGAGAACACATGCCGCGCACCAGTAAATTGATCTTCACGCCCGCAGATGACGCGGCATAGAGGCGATCCACCAGGCCATTATCGACGAGGTTGTTGATTTTCAGCGTAATGCCCGCCGGTTTTTTCTGCTGGGCATTGGCGATCTCGGCATCGATCAACTTATACAGCATGTCGCGCGAGTTCTGCGGCGACACCAGTAAGTGTTCGAACGTCACCGGACGATACGGGTTCTCAATAAAGTTGAACACGCGGCGCACTTCATTGGTGATGCGCGCATCGGCGGTCAGCAATGAATAGTCAGTATAAATGCGTGCGGTTTTTTCGTTGAAGTTACCGGTGCCGATATGCGCATAACGCACAATCTCATCGCCTTCACGACGTGAAATCAGGAACAGTTTGGCGTGAATTTTCAGACCCGGCGCGGAGAAGATCACGTGCACACCGGCTTCGGTCAGGCGTTTTGCCCAACGAATGTTGGCTTCTTCATCAAAACGCGCCTGCAGCTCAACCACCACAGTCACTTTTTTACCGTTGTACGCCGCGTGGATCATCGCATCCATGATGCGTGAGTTTTTAGCGACACGATAAATGTTGATCTTAATCGCCAGCACGCTTGGGTCGAACGATGCCTGACGCAACAGCTCCAGCACGTGCTCAAAGGTGTGATACGGATAGTAGAGCAGCACATCGCGATTACGGATGGCATCGAAACCGTTACGGAAGCCATCAAAGCCGATGTGACGGATTTGCGGCAGCGGACGGTTTTCCAGATTGGCTTTGCCGACGTTCGGGAAGCCAATAAAGTCTTTAAAGTTGTGGTAACGGCCGCCCGGCACAATCGAATCGTAGTTCGAAATCGACAGCTTATGACGCAGCATTTCCACCATCGCATCCGGCATATCACGCTGATACACAAAGCGCACCGGTTCTGCGTTGAGACGCTGCTTCAGGCTGGAGGACATCAGTTCCAGCAGGCTCGATTCCATCTCGGTAACGAGGTCATACTCGGCATCGCGCGTCATCTTCATCGAATAGGCATTCAGCGCATCGTAATCGAAGAAGCCTTTGAAGATTTCATCCAGGCAATAGCGCAAGATGTTATCCAGCAGAATCATCGGCTTGCGACGACGCGGTGATTCAGCCGGTAAGTTGACGAAACGGGGAACTTTGTCGGACGGGATTTCCAGCAGCGCGTAACGAATATCGTCGCCGCGAATGATCTCGACCGCCAGATAGGTGTAATCGTCTTTGAGGAACTCAATCAGATCGGTGTCGTGATTGATCAGAATCGGCGTGACGTGCTGGCGTAATTGATGTTTGAAGTAATAGCGCAGCCACTCTTGCTGATTCGGCGACAGCTGGCGTTCGTTAATCAGGAAGATCTGATTACGTGCCATCTCCAGCAGCAGGTCATTGTACAGCGCATCGAATTCCTGATCCGATTTCTGCACCCGCAGCTGAATTTTTTTCAAGATATGACGAAGGGTCGTCGGGGTGCCCTGTTCTTCACCAATCAGAATGCGACGTTTCAGATCGGCGAAGCGCACTTTATAGAACTCTTCGAGATTGTTGGAATAGATACCCAGGAAGCGCATGCGCTCAATCAGCGGGTTAGTCTTGTCCGCTGCTTCCTGTAATACACGTTCGTTGAAGCTTAACCAGCTTATTTCTTTTTCTATATACAGCTTTTCCTGACCCATTCTGACTCCGTGATGCTGTTGCTGGACGGATTGTCCGGCGGGAAAATCGCAAAAATGCGCCTCCGCTCAGTGTCCGTCACCATTATGGCGAGAGTATGGCAAGCTTGTCCAACGCCAAAGGTTGTCTTATCAATCAGCTACGGGCAACATAGCGACGTGTTTTCACCTGTAACCTGGCCTGCATGAGCATAAATCGTATCCCTGTCCATTTCAGCGACCGCCGTCGCCGCGCTGTCGATCAGTTTGTTCGTCGCGTGGTGACAGGCTGCGGCGTGGGCATTTTGCTGCTGATGCTGCTGCTTTTCTTCTGGCTGATCTGGGTGGTGTTACCCCTTTTCAGCGCGCCGGGCATGCAAGCCACCACCAATATCCAACTTTGGGATAAAGCCCAGGTACTGGCGATGGGCAGCGATGGGCATCTCGGCTGGCGCATCAGCCGCAACGAGGCGCGTTTTATTCCGCTTGATGGACAGCCCGCCGCTCAGGCGCTGGTGCTGCAACAGCACCCTGATGCGGCGGTCAACAGCAGCAATAGCAATAGCGTGTTGCTCAATATGCAGGGCGCACTGCTGCTGATGCAACCGCTGATCCACGAAAATCACGGTCAATGGTTCTTCCCGTTTGGCGATCGTCCGCTGCGTCTGGCGCAGGGTGCTGTCACCACCATGGCGCTCACCTCGCTAAGCGATCACCAGTGGCGCATTGCCGCACAAACGCCGGCAGGCATCAGCGTAATGACGCTGGAGAACCAGCAAACCGTTAATCAGATTTTGCTGCCACAGCAGCAAGCCGAGCATTTGCTGTTATCCCCCGATGGCACATTGCTGTACGCCAGCGAAGGGCGTTTGCTGCGTGTATGGCAAATCACGCCAGAAGGCGCTCAGCTGCGCGAAACGCAGACCCTTAACCAGCGTCCGCAAAGCCTGCATATCCTCACCGGGGGGCGCACGCTGCTGATTCAGGATACCCAGGGGGTCAAGCAATGGTTTGCCACCGCAGGCGATAAAGGGCCGCGGTTGCAGGAAATTCATACCTTTGATCACAGCCAGGATGCGCTGAAGGTTGTGCCTGAGGCGCAGCGTCGTGTGTTTGCCACCTTTAATGCAGCGGGTGAGGTCAAACTGTTCGCCAGCAAGCAGCAGGGACCGATTTTGACGCGTCAGCTGGCACCGGGCATCCAGGCGCTTGCCTTTTCACCCCGCGGCGATGCGCTGATTATCGAACGGGAAGGGCAGTGGCAACAGTTTGCGCTGGATAATCCGTGGCCCGATTTCACCTGGCGCAATCTGTGGCAAAAAATCTGGTACGAAAACTATCCGCAGCCGGATTGGGTATGGCAATCCACTGCGGCTGGCGACAGCTATCAGGCCAAATTCAGTCTGATACCGATGGTGCAGGGTACACTCAAAGCCGCCTCGCTGGCGCTGCTGTTTGCCACGCCGCTGGCTCTGGCGGCGGCAATGTACACCGCATGGTTTATGTCGCCGGGATTACGCCGCTGGGTGAAGCCGGGCATTGAAATGATGGGTGCGTTGCCAAGCGTGGTGATTGGCTTGATTGCCGGCGTCTGGCTGGCACCGCACGTGAGTACTGCGCTGGTCGGCGTGTTGCTGCTACCGCTGGTGCTGGCGGTGACTTTATTGCTGTGCGGCGTGCTCAGTCCGCATTTGCCAGCGCGTTGGCGACGCCCAGGTTTCGAGGTGATTCTGCTGCTGCCGGTATTGCTGGCCGTCACACTCCTGACGCTTTGGCTGCCCACGCAGTTGTGGCCGGATATCGGCGAGCGGTTGGCGCATTATGAACAACGCAACTTATTGGTCGCGGCGCTGGCGATGGGCTTTGCATTGGTGCCGTTGATTTTCACCTTGTCAGAAGATGCTTTATTCAGCGTGCCCGGCGCGCTGGGGCAAGGTTCACTGGCGCTGGGTGCCACGCCGTGGCAAACCCTGACGCGTGTGGTTCTGCCTGGCGCATCAGCAGGCATTTTTGCTGCCCTGATGATCGGTTTTGGCCGCGCGGTAGGGGAAACCATGATTGTGCTGATGGCCACCGGCAACACGCCGGTCAGCGAAGGCGGCTTGTTTGCCGGATTACGTGCACTTTCGGCTAACATCGCCATTGAGATGCCTGAAGCGGCAGCGGGTAGTGCGCATTACCGAATTCTGTTCCTGAGTGCGCTGTTGTTACTGATATTCACTTTAGTGATCAACACCGT
Source organism: Pantoea sp. ME81 (assembly GCF_903970985.1). Classification (NCBI taxonomy): domain Bacteria; kingdom Pseudomonadati; phylum Pseudomonadota; class Gammaproteobacteria; order Enterobacterales; family Erwiniaceae; genus Pantoea; species Pantoea sp. ME81. Next base: position 56,258 of record NZ_CAJCKS010000005.1, read on the forward strand.
CGCGGAATTGATTCGTCAGCGTCTGCGCCAGCGCTACAGCCAGCATGAGGGACAGGGATGAAAGCGATGCGTCAAAACGATCGCTGGCGCTGGCTGACTGCTGGTGCGGTGGCCGTGTGTTTACTGGCGTTTACCTTGCTGATTGGCCTGCTGGGATGGCAGGGCATGCGCGCCTTCTGGCCACAACCGGTGGATCAATATCTGTTTCAGCCGCCGGAAGGCTCGGCGGTGATGGTGCTGGGCGAAACGCTGCACAAACAGCCGCAGGGCGAGCAGTGGCGCTATGTGGTGAAAACGGGCAATCGCGATTTTGCCGCACCGGATTTCCGTGTGCTGTATAGCCAGGGCGCGGCGAAAACGCGTCGCCCGGCAGATGCGGTGGTTTTACAGCGCCGCAGCGGCGGCAACGCTTACGGTTGGCTGATTGAACTGCGGGAAGACAATGAAGTGCTGACCGCGCGCGATCGTGATGCGCTGCTGCATCAGCGGTTGGCGCAAGTCCATGAGCAGCTACGTCAGGCCAGCCACATTCGTCGTGTGCAAATGGCGCGCCTCAATGCACAGCTGGAAAGCCTGCAGCAGCAAGCTGATGAGCAACGTCAGCGCGGCACGTTCACCCTGCAGGATCAATCAGAATTCGATGCCAACAGCGTGGCGCTGCAACGGCGCTTTAGCGCACTAGCGCAACAACTGACCCATCTGCAACATGAGAGCGAACGCGACACGTTGGTGCTGCGCGATGTGCAGGGGCAGGATCATATCATTCCGCTGGCGCAGGTGGTGGATGCCTGGTATCCAAATGCGATGTCGTTTAGGCAGAAGTTGCAGCACTTCTTCAGTCAGATCTGGCAGTTTGTCAGCGATTCCCCAACATCAGGCGGCGGCGAGAGCGGGGCGTTCCCGGCGATTTTTGGCACCGTGCTGATGGTGTTGCTGATGTCGATCATCGTGATGCCGCTGGGGGTGGTGGCGGCGGTGTGGCTGCACGAATATGCCGGACGTCATGCGTTAACGCGGCTGGTGCGCATCGCGGTGGTGAACCTCGCCGGTGTGCCGTCGATTGTGTATGGCGTGTTTGGTCTGGGCTTCTTTGTCTGGCTCATTGGCGGCACCCTCGACCAGTTGCTCTTCTCGCGCTCGCTGCCCAATCCCACTTTTGGCACGCCCGGTCTGCTGTGGGCGGCGTTGACGCTGGCACTGCTGACATTGCCCGTGGTGATTGTTGCTACCGAAGAGGGGCTGTCACGCATCCCGGATAATCTGCGTCAGGGCTCATTGGCGCTGGGTGCCACCCAGGCGGAAACGCTGTGGCGCGTGGTGTTACCGCTGGCTGTGCCCGCGATGCTGACCGGTCTGATTCTTGCCGTGGCGCGAGCGGCGGGGGAAACGGCTCCGCTGATGCTGGTGGGCGTAGTGAAAATGGCCCCGGAACTGCCGGTGGATGCGGTCTTCCCGTATCTGCATCTGGACCGCAAATTTATGCACCTCGGTTTTCAGATTTACGATTTGGCCTTCCAGAGCCCGAATATCGACGCTGACCGACCGCTGCTTTACGCCACCGCCTTGCTGCTGGTGGTGATCATCCTGTCGCTCAATCTGCTGGCGATGGCGCTGCGGCATCGGCTGCGCGAGCGTTACCGCCTCATGACGCACTAGAAAGGTTTTTAGATGACGCCCGATTACGACATCGCGTTAACCGTTAACCAGCTGTCGCTGTGGTACGGCGAACGCCAGGCGCTGAACAGTATCGATCTGCGCATCCCGAAAAACCGCATCACGGCACTGATTGGCCCGTCCGGCTGTGGCAAATCGACGCTGCTGCGCTGCTTTAATCGCATGAATGATGTGATCGATCGTTGCCGCATTGAGGGTGAGATTCTGCTCGATCAGCACGCCGTGATGCAGGCAAATCAGGATCTGCCCGCGCTGCGTCGCCGGATTGGCATGGTGTTTCAGCGCCCGAATCCATTCCCGAAATCGATCTACGAGAACGTGGTGTACGGTTTGCGGCTGCAAGGGGTGCGCGATCGTCGCGTGCTGAACGAAGCTTGTGAACGTGCACTGCGTGCAGCGGCACTGTGGAGTGAAGTGAAAGATCAGCTGGCACAGAATGCGTTGACGCTCTCCAGCGGTCAGCAGCAGCGTTTGGTGATTGCGCGTGCCATTGCCATTGAGCCGGAAGTATTGCTGCTGGATGAGCCGACGTCGGCGCTCGATCCGATCTCCACGCTAGTGATCGAAGAGTTGATGACCACGTTAAAGCAGCATTTCACGCTGGTGCTGGTGACGCACAACATGCAGCAGGCGGCGCGCGTGTCAGATTACACGGCGTTTATGCATAACGGACAACTGGTGGAGTTTGATGAAACCGACCGCATCTTCACCTCGCCAAAAGCGCGCAAAACTGAAGATTACATTACGGGTAGATTTGGTTAAGGGATAGGCAACGTGCGCTACGTTTTCAGGGCGTAGAAAGGCAACAGGTTTTAGCAGCCCCAGGCGCTGACATCAGCCAGTGACTGGGGTGAATTAAGCGGGGCAACGTGTCTGCAAGCGGCTGAATAAGGTGAAAATCAGTCGTGTGCGTAACCCTGAGGTGGCAACGGTTGCCCATCCAGCCAGGCTTTTCCATCACGCATCTGCAAGCGTCCATCGACAAACCAGCCGATCACCAGCGGATAAATCGCATGCTCCTGATGCTGTACACGTGAGGTGATCTCTTCTTCATCATCTTCAGCAAATACCGGAACGCGCGCCTGCAAAATCACCGGTCCGCCATCCAGTTCGTCAGTAACAAAGTGCACCGACGTGCCGTGTTCCTCATCGCCATTTTCTAATGCCTGACGATGAGTATGCAGTCCGGGATATTTCGGCAGCAGCGACGGATGGATGTTGATCAAGCGATCGTGATAGTGCGCGACAAACGCCTGGCTGAGAATGCGCATGTAACCGGCCAGCACCACCAAATCCGGTGCATAGGCATCGATTTCCTGCATCAGCTGACGATCAAACGCATCGCGGTCGGCAAAATCACTGGCGGCGAGGCTATGACCCGGCACGCTGGCTTCCTGCGCACGTGTCAAACCCAACGCTGAGGCTTTATTACTGAAAACGGCAGCGACGCTGCCGTTAATACGCCCGCTTGCGCAGGCGTCGAGGATGGACTGAAGATTGCTTCCGTTGCCGGAGATCAGTACAACCAGTTTTTTCATGGATTAATAACCACTCGCTCTTCTGAGTCAGAGGCTTTGATCACACCGATTTTCCATGCCTGCTCGCCAGCGTCGGTCATCAGCTGTACCGCTTTATCGGCATCGGCCGGGCTCAGCGCAATGATCATGCCCACGCCGCAGTTAAAGGTACGATACATTTCATGACGGCTGACGTTGCCTGCCTGCTGTAACCAGCTGAACACGGACGGCCACTGCCAGCTCTTCTCGTCAATCACCGCCTGCGTATTGTCTGGCAGCACGCGTGGGATGTTTTCCCAGAAGCCACCACCGGTCAGGTGAGAAATCGCGTGCACATCCACCTGCTCGATCAGGCTGAGGATGTTTTTCACGTAGATGCGGGTCGGTGCCAGCAGGTGATCGGCTAAAGGCTTGCCATCCAGCTGTTTGGTTTCTGGATCAGTCTGGCTGACTTCCAGAATCTTACGCACCAGAGAATAACCGTTCGAATGCGGGCCGCTTGAACCCAGCGCGATCAGCACGTCGCCGTCCTGCACTTTCGAACCATCAATAATTTCTGATTTTTCCACCACGCCGACGCAGAAACCAGCCACGTCATAGTCTTCACCGTGGTACATGCCTGGCATCTCAGCGGTTTCACCGCCGACCAGCGCACAACCTGACTGCAGGCAACCTTCGGCGATGCCGGTGATCACCGCAGAAGCGGTATCCACATCCAGTTTGCCGGTCGCGTAGTAGTCGAGGAAGAACAGCGGCTCAGCGCCTTGCACAATCAGGTCGTTCACACACATCGCAACCAGATCGATGCCGATGCTGTCATGACGTTTGAGATCCATTGCCAGACGCAGCTTGGTGCCGACGCCATCGGTTCCGGAGACCAGCACAGGCTCGCGGTATTTCTGCGGCAGCGCACAGAGCGCGCCAAAGCCACCCAGTCCACCCATCACTTCCGGGCGGCGAGTTTTCTTTACTACGCCTTTAATACGGTCAACCAGATCGTTACCAGCATCGATATCAACACCGGCGTCTTTGTAGCTGAGAGAGGTTTTGTCGGTCACTGCGGAATCCCCACGCGAATTGCGGTTGGTGGCAAAAATTAAGCGCGCTAATTCTATCAGCGCAGGCAAACGTTTGCGAGTGCCATCTCACGCCGCTTTGCACAGTGCTGATTTTTCGCCAATCCTTAAGATCACGCGAATCGCGCTAAGCCATTGACCAATGACAAGTGGCGCAGCGGCAAAAAGGCGGTATAATCCGGCGATTTTTTTTAGCTCAACTCAATTCCGGGAGAACAATCATGAAGATCGTGGAAGTCAAACACCCGCTGGTCAAACATAAACTGGGCCTGATGCGTGAGCATGATATCAGCACCAAACGCTTCCGCGAGCTGGCCTCGGAAGTCGGCAGCCTGCTGACTTATGAAGCCACCGCCGATCTGGCCACGGAGCGCGTCACCATTGAAGGCTGGAACGGCCCGGTTGACGTCGATCAAATCAAAGGCAAAAAAATCACCGTGGTGCCGATTCTGCGTGCGGGCCTCGGCATGATGGAAGGTGTGCTGGAGCACGTGCCAAGCGCGCGCATCAGTGTCGTCGGTGTCTATCGTGATGAAGAGACGCTGGAGCCGGTGCCGTACTTCCAGAAACTGGTGTCAAATATCGAAGAGCGTTTAGCACTGGTCGTTGACCCGATGCTGGCAACCGGTGGTTCGATGATCGCCACTATCGACCTGCTGAAAAAAGCGGGCTGCAACAGCATTAAGGTGCTGGTGCTGGTGGCGGCACCAGAAGGGATTGCGGCGCTGGAGAAAGCGCATCCAGACGTTGAGCTCTACACCGCGTCAATCGATCAGGGATTGAACGAGAAGGGCTATATCATTCCAGGTCTCGGCGATGCCGGCGATAAGATCTTCGGAACGAAATAAAGAAAGCATCCAGCCGGCCAGAGAGTCGGCTTTTTTTTGGCAAAAAAATAAAACACAACTCAAGGGGATATCAATGACTCGTCGCGCAATCGGGGTAGACGAACGTCCACCGCTGCTGCAAACCATTCCACTCAGCCTGCAACACCTGTTCGCCATGTTTGGCGCCACGGTGCTGGTGCCGATTCTGTTCCACATCAACCCGGCCACCGTATTGCTGTTTAACGGCGTCGGTACGCTGCTGTATCTGTTTATCTGTAAAGGCAAAATCCCGGCGTATCTGGGTTCGAGCTTTGCGTTTATTTCACCGGTGCTGCTGCTGTTGCCGCTGGGTTATGAAGTGGCGCTGGGCGGCTTTATCCTGTGCGGCTTCCTGTTCTGCGTGGTGGCGCTGATCGTCAAAAAAGCCGGCACCGGTTGGCTGGATGTAATGTTCCCCCCGGCCGCGATGGGCGCAATTGTTGCGGTGATCGGCCTGGAACTGGCGGGCGTGGCAGCCAATATGGCGGGTCTGTTGCCAGCCGATGGCACCTCGCCAGACAGCAAAACCATCCTGATTTCGATGGTGACGCTGGCGGTCACGGTGTTTGGTTCGGTGCTGTTCCGCGGTTTCCTCGCCATTATCCCGATTCTGATCGGCGTACTGGCTGGCTACGCGCTCTCCTCCTTTATGGGCATCGTAAACTGGCAATCGGTGGCTGATGCGCCGTGGTTTGCGCTGCCAACCTTCTACACGCCGCGCTTCGAATGGGCTGCTATGTTGACCATCCTGCCTGCGGCGCTGGTGGTGATCGCTGAGCACGTTGGCCACTTAGTCGTTACCGCCAATATCGTGAAAAAAGATCTGATTCGCGATCCCGGCCTGCATCGCTCGATGTTTGCTAACGGCTTGTCCACCATGATCTCTGGTTTCTTCGGTTCCACGCCAAACACCACTTACGGTGAGAACATCGGCGTGATGGCGATTACCCGTGTCTACAGCACCTGGGTGATTGGCGGGGCGGCGATCTTCGCGATTCTGCTCTCTTGCGTAGGTAAACTGGCGGCCGCAATTCAGGCGATCCCGGTGCCGGTCATGGGGGGCGTTTCTCTGCTGTTGTACGGGGTGATCGGGGCTTCCGGTATTCGTGTATTAATTGAATCTAAAGTGGATTACAACAAAGCGCAGAATCTGATCCTGACCTCGGTGATCCTGATCATCGGCGTCAGCGGCGCGAAAGTGCATATCGGCGCTGCAGAACTGAAAGGCATGGCGCTGGCCACCATCGTTGGCGTCGCGTTGGCACTGATTTTCCGCGTAATCAATCTGTTACGGCCCGAGGAAGTGGTACTGGATGCCGAAGAAAAGCGCGAAAGTTAATGCGCTTTGCCGGGCAGGGAAGCCTGGTTCATCTCTTGCAAGGATCGTGATAAACTTGCGCCGTTTTCTGCCTGCTCATCCGTTGAGGTACTTCTGAACACGCCGGCACAGCTTTCACTGCCACTCTATTTACCCGATGATGAAACCTTTGCCAGTTTCTGGCCGGGGGAAAATCCGTCTCTGTTGGCGGCGCTGCAAGGCGCACTCTCTCAGCAACACGGCAGCTATCTCTATTTTTGGTCACGTGAAGGCGGCGGACGTAGTCACTTACTTCATGCAGCCTGTGCTGAGATGTCGGCCCGTGGTGAAGCGGTGGGATATGTTCCGCTGGATAAACGCACCTGGTTTGTGCCGGAAGTGTTGGACGGCATGGAGAATCTGGCACTGGTCTGCATTGATAATATCGAATGCATTGCCGGTGATGCCGAATGGGAGATGGCGATCTTCGATCTCTATAACCGTATTCTGGAAATCGGCAAAACGCGTTTGCTGATCACCGGCGATCGTCCACCGCGTCAGCTCAATCTTGGCCTGCCGGACTTAGCTTCCCGTCTCGACTGGGGACAAATCTATCGTTTGCAGCCATTGTCAGATGAAGACAAACTCCAGGCGATGCAAATGCGAGCAGGGCTGCGTGGTTTTGAGTTACCGGAAGATGTCGGGCGCTTCCTGCTGAAACGCCTCGACCGCGAAATGCGTACGCTGTTTGATACCCTCGATCGATTGGATCGCGCCTCTATCAGCGCACAGCGCAAGCTCACCATTCCTTTTGTCAAAGAAGCGCTGGGGCTTTAAACAATCTCCAGCACCGCTTCCGGTGGACGGCCAATTCGTGCCTGATCACCGTTGATCACGATGGGGCGTTCGATCAGTTTCGGATGCTCAACCATCGCCTGCAGCAATTGATCTTCACTCAACTGGCTGTCTGCCAGATTTAACTCCTTATAAAGATCTTCTTTGCGGCGCATCAAATCGCGCGCACTACTCATGCCTAACTGTTGCAGCAGTTTTTTTAGCGCCTGCACGTCAGGCGGTGTTTCAAGATACAGCACCACATCAGTTTCAATGCCTTTATCCTGCAACAGCGCCAGGGTTTCGCGGCTCTTGCTGCAACGCGGGTTGTGATAAATGCTCACCATTATTTTTATCCTTTCTGATACTGACGGAACCGCTTTTGCAGTTCGCGGAACTGATCGATGCGAGCATCGTAACGTGCCTGTTTCAGGCTGCCGAGCGGCACCTGGGCGCTGGCACTGCTCAGGGTGGTGATCGCCTGATCGAGCTGGCCATTGAGTGCTAATCCTTCCGCTCGTGCCGACAACTCCTCATCCCGTAATCCCTGTGCTGCCGAGGCTTGTGCCAGTAAATCCCAGGCATTGACGTCATCGGGATGGGCAAAGGTATAACGATTGAGGATGCGCGTGGCGTTAGCGGGCTGTTTCGCCTCGACATAAGCGTTAGCGAGGTTGAGCTGCAGCACCGGATTGGTGCTGCTTCCTTTAGCGCTGGTCAGCATGTTGATGGCCTGTTGCGGCTGGTTCAGGCCGATGTCGATATCCGTCATGATATCCAGCAACCAGACGTTATCTGGCTGTTTCGCCAGCATTGGTGTGATGATTTTTTTCGCGCTGTCGAAGCTTTTTGCCTGCAGGAACTGCACCGCTTTACCGTATTGCGATGCCATTTGCTCACGTGAGTTGCCTTTGGCGTATTCATTTAACAGCTCATCGGTCAGCTGATTACGGCCCGTGGCATACATACCCAACGAGCGCACCTTCGCCATATAGAAGCCTTCAGATGACTGCACCACCACCGGGCGCATCTGGTTGGCACGGTTACGCGCATCGGCCAAACGGCTATCCGGTAAGGGGTGCGTCAGTAAAATTTCCGGTGGTTTGGAGGAGAAGCGGCTTTGATCGGCGAGCTTCTGCAGGAAAGCTGGCATCGCCTGCGGATCGAAACCCGCACGTTGCAGCACCTGAATACCGATGCGGTCGGCTTCCTGCTCGTTGGCCTGAGTAAAGCTGATCATGCCCTGCTGCGTGCCCGCCAATGTACCGGTCAATGCTGCCATCCCGGCTTGTGGGCTGGCAATGGCGAGCAGAATCGACCCTAAAGCACCCACCCAGGTGAGTGGCGCATTACGCTTCTGCTCTTCCATCGCACGCGCCAGATGGCGTTGAGTGACGTGAGAAATTTCGTGCGCCATCACCGACGCCAGTTGGCTTTCATTGTCGGTGTAGCGGAACAATGATGAATGCAGCACTACGTTGCCGCCGAAAAAGGCGAAAGCGTTCAGTTCGTCATTCTGAATGAGAAAGAAGTGAAACGGCGTGCGCACCGAGTTGGCATGCGCCACCAGGCGCTGCCCTAACTCATTGATGTATTGATTTAATAGAGGATCGTTAATCAGCGGCGCACTGGCGCGCAGTTGGCGCACGTAGAAGTCGCCAATTTGTAATTCCTGATTAATGGATAGCGTTGAACCCGCTGTGGTTCCCATATCGGGCAGATTATCACTCACGTCCGCGTGCACGGAGAGTGCGGGCGTCAGCAGCAGCGTAGGAATAAGGGCCGCCAGCACTGATTTTTTCAACCGGTTAAACATGCCTTGATCCTGTAAAAGTCACCTGCAATTGGACAGGTAAGTCGTTCAAATGTTCTGCGCGTGCTTTCCTTTGGCGCAGCGCTTCTATCTTAACCAGCGCGTGGTAACAAGCAAATGAAGAAGCGACACAGACTTAAAATGAAAAAATGGCTACAGCGTGCGCTGATTGCAGCAAAAAATTGAATAGTCCGCCACGACCAGGTTAGCGCTTTTACAGGTTCAGAAGTTAAAGTTACGTAAAGTTGCTCAAAATAATTGAATCTGGCATGAACTTTTCCAGGTTTACTCTGAAAAACAAACGTCAAAACAGTGAACTGGCCTGTTTTATCCATCAGTGATTTTAATGGTGATTTTTTATAGGGTCGCCGAAATTTTAGTTAAGTCTGGTCATATTTTCAGCTCCCCTGGCTTGATAAAACCTAAATGGCTGACAGTCGATTCAAGCCAGTTATTTTTTTAGGCATCTCTTCAGCTCAATCGAAAGCATTATTCAATTAGCCTGACTAATTATTATTTCCGCAATGAAAACCCCGGACAGGCCAAAACTACAGGACTTTTACCCTGCTCACGCTGTGATATAGATAAGGCACTTTATTCAAACGGACTGTGAATTAGCGCAGTGCATGCCGGAGAGTTTTTATGCGTTCTGTTGTCTCTTACGCCCTGATTGCGATCGTGGGTGGGTTTGTTGGCGCCACCGTCAGCAAAAGTGATGATATTTATCAGCGAGTGGTGAGCCATTTTTCTGCCGAGCCAACCGATCCTGAAGGTTTCTGGAGCACGCCTGCTGTCGATGGTTACGGCAAAATCCATTACGAATCTGATGCCGCCTTTAAACCGGTAGTCGGGCTGAGCAACAAAGTGGTGTTTCAAATCACCAAAAGCGAAGGGGACATGAAGCGGCCTAATCTTGGGCTGGAGCGCGTCGCCCGCGTAGTTAACCTCTACATCGCATCAGGCGTGCCTGCCGATCAGCTGCACTTTGTGGTCTCTGTGACCGGTGATGCCACGCCTGCCATGCTGGATAACGCGCATTTCCAGCAATTTTATAAAGCTGACAACCCCAATCTGGCGCTGATCGGCGAACTCAACAAATTAGGCGTCAAAGTGTCGGTGTGCGATCAGTCAGTGGCATTCCATCACTTCCCGAAAGAGTGGATCGATCAATCGGTTATTCATGCGTTGTCCAGTCCGACCACGGTGTCGACGCTGGAAAATCAGGGTTATGCCTTCCTGCAAATGTAATTGGGCTTAGGGTCTTCTATCGAGGAGAAGTGAAATGCGTCCAGCGTCCTATATTGTTATCGCCGCACTGGCGGGTTTCGTGGGCGGTAATGTGTTACAGCTTCCAGAGCTGGTGGATAAGGTCAGCAGCAAGTTTGCTGACAACAAAAGCGAGCCAGCGGACTTCTGGAGCACGCCAGCCATCGCGGGCTACGGCAAAATCCATTTTGTGAATACGCCGGATTACAATCCCGCGAATACGCCAGGCCTGAGCAATAAGGTCGTTTTTCAGATCAACCGCACGGAAGGGGATGTCCGTCAACCTAACCTCGGACTGGAACGCGTGGCGCGTGTCACCAACCTTTATTACGCTGCCGGGGTGCCGCTAAATCAGCTGAATTTCGTGGTGTCAATCAACAGCGATGCCGTGCCCGCCGCGCTGAATAACGAACAATTCCGCAAAGCTTACGGCACAGATAACCCGAACCTGAAATTGATCGATGAGTTAAAGCAGGCGGGTGTAAAGGTGACGATTTGCGATCAGTCGGTGGCGTTCCATCAGCTACAGCGTGACTGGATCGATACGCGCGTCACTCATACGCTCTCCAGTGGCACCACGGTTGCCTCTTTGCAAAACGAAGGTTACGCCTTCCTGATGTTGTAATTCCTGCCTGACAGCAGTTCGCGCTGCTGTCATTTTTTCGTCATCTCCCCGCGATGTTGCTGTCACAGTTCGCCGCTACTTTAAGCGCCAATGAGATCGATCTCATTGCTCAATCACGAGGCGAACATGTCCGATTTAATCAGTGTGGCAAAGCTGGCTGGCGTATCTCGCGCTACCGCCGCACGCGCATTTTCTGATCCCCATCTGTTGCGGCCTGACACGTTGGAAAAGGTGTTGGCGGCATCAGAGCAACTCGGATTTCGCCCCAATCACATTGCACGTCAGCTGCGTACGCAAAGTTCCACCACGCTGGGTGTGCTGTTGCCTTCGCTGCTCAACCCGATCTTCTCACGCCAGTTACAGGCGATGGAACGTCAGGCGCGTGCAGCTGGATACGGTTTGCTGGTGGCAACCAGTGATTATCAGCCAGAGCGTGAAGCGGCGATCGTCGAACACATGCTGCGCCAGCGCGTGGCGGGCCTGGTGCTGACCGTGGCTGATGCGGATAACAGCGCGGTTCTGACCACGCTGCATGAAGCCAGCATGCCGTTTGTTCTGGCGCACAACGTGCCTCAGCAGAGTCACTGGCCAGCGATTTGCGTGGATAACCAGCAGGCGATGCGGGAAGCCACCGAACATTTGCTAAGTCTGGGCCATCGTCATATCGGCATGGTCGCCGGGCCGATGCTGCAATCGGATCGCGCTCGCCTGCGTTATCAGGGCTACTGCGATGCGATGCAGGCCGCAGGGCTGAATGCGCTGTCGGTGATTGAAATGACCAGCCATACCCATTCTGATTTCGCGCTGCTGCAACCGCAGTTGCAGGGCGCAGCACCGCTGACAGCGGTGATTTGTACAAATGATTTGCTCGCCATCAGCCTGATTGGTGCCGCGGCGCGTGCCGGTGTACGCATCCCGCAGCAACTTTCGGTGATGGGTTTTGACGGCATCGATATTGGCGAGCAGATTGCGCCGTCACTGGCGAGCGTCTCTCAGCCAGCCGACATGCTCGGTGCCTGTGCCATCGATATGTTGTTACAACAAGCCAGCCGCGGCACCCGCGTACTGGCCCACCGGTTGCGGAGCGGTGAAAGCATCGCCGCACCCGCCACCGTTTTGACTGCCACCACCAGGGAACCATAACCACCATGAAATTCCATAAAAAAATGAAAATTCTTGCAGGAGCGATCGCGCTGACCGCCGGTTCGCTGTTCAGTATGATGACGCAGGCCGCCGAAACCGCGATCTGCTACAACTGTCCGCCCGAATGGGCTGACTGGGGTACACAGCTCAAAGCCATTGCCAAAGACACCGGCATCACCGTGCCACAAGACAACAAAAACTCCGGCCAGGCGCTGGCGCAAATGGTGGCGGAGAAGGGCAATCCGGTGGCAGATGTGGTGTATTACGGCGTCAGTTTCGGCATCCAGGCCGACAGCGCGGGCGTCATCACCGGTTATAAACCGCAGCACTGGGACGACATCCCAGCCGGAATGAAAGATCCAAACGGTAAATGGGTTGCGCTGCACTCGGGCACCATGGGCTTTATGGTCAACGTGGATGCGCTCGGCGGCGCGCCAGTGCCACAATCCTGGGATGACCTGCTGAAACCTGAGTACAAAGGGATGGTTGGCTACCTTGATCCGGCCAGTGCCTTTGTCGGTTATGTGGCTGCTGTGGCCGTTAACCAGGCGAAAGGCGGCAACATGCAGGACTTCACGCCAGCGCTGAACTGGTTCAAGAAACTGCAGGCCAACCAGCCAATCGTACCGAAGCAGACTGCTTATGCGCGTCTGATTTCCGGCGAAATCCCGATTCTGCTCGACTACGACTTCAACGCCTATCGCGCCAAATATAAAGATCACGCCAACGTTGCGTTTGTGATCCCGAAAGAGGGCACGGTGACGGTTCCTTACGTCATCAGTCTGGTGAAGAACGCGCCACACGAAGCTAACGGCAAGAAAGTGATCGATTATGTGCTGTCGGACAAAGGTCAGGCGATTTGGGCCAATGCCTTCCTGCGCCCGGTGCGTACTTCTGCAATGTCATCCGAAGCGAAGAAATTCTTCCTGCCGGATAGCGATTATGCACGCGCCCAAACGGTCGACTATCAGCAGATGGCCGATGCGCAGAAAGCCTTCTCTGCTAAGTACCTGAGCGAGATTCACTAATCATGTCGATCTCCGACACCCTGGCGGCTTCACGCCGCCAGGCTCGCAGCTTGCCGGGCAGCAAATGGTTGTGGCTGACGCTGCCCGCGCTGCTGTTCTTCAGTGCATTTTGGTTGCTGCCGTTTGCGCGCCTGCTGCAAATCGGGATGCAAAACGATCGCACCACCCAGCACAGCGGCTACTGGACCGTAATCAGCCAGCCGAATTACCTGCTGAGTTTGCTGAATACCGTATTGCTGTCGCTGGCGGTGACATTGGTCACGCTGGTGCTTGCTGCCATCGTCGGCTGTTTTCTGGCGCGTCAGCGTTTTGCTGGGCGCGGCACGTTATTAGCCTTATTGACCTTCCCGCTGGCATTTCCTGGCGTGGTAGTGGGTTTTCTGGTGGTGATGCTCGCTGGCCGTCAGGGCTTGCTGGCGCAAATTAGCATGAGCCTGGTGCACGAGCGCTGGACGCTGGCCTATTCACTCACCGGATTGTTTATCGGCTATCTCTATTTCTCGCTGCCGCGCGCCATCGTTACGCTCGTCGCGGCCAGTGAAAAGCTTGATCGCTCGCTGGAAGAGGCGGCACGTTCACTCGGCGCCAGTCAGTGGCGCATTACCTGGGACGTGATCGTACCCGGCCTGCAGCCGGCATTGCTCTCTACCGGCGCACTCTGTTTCGCCACCAGCATGGGCGCGTTTGGCACTGCTTTTACGCTCGGCACCGATTTGGCGGTATTACCGCTGACCATTTATGGCGAATTTACTAATTACGCTAACTTTGCTACGGCGGCGGCGCTGTCGGTAGTGATGGGCGCGGTCGCCTGGCTGGCGCTGATGTTAGCGCGCCGTCTGGCACACAAGGGGGCCGCATGAATCGTCGCGGATTGTTTAGCCTGCAGCTGCTTGTCACCACGCTCACCGCGCTGTTTATGATTGTGCCGGTGGTGCTGTCGATGCTGGCGGGCATCACCAATAACTACTTTATCGGCCTGCGCAGCGGTTTGACGCTGAAGTGGGTTGAACAGGTGTGGGAGATGTATGCCGACACGTTTTGGCTGTCGCTGTTGATTGCGCTGTTCTGCTTGCTGGTCACGTTAGTGATTGGCGTACCCGCCGCGTGGGGCTTGTTGAAAGCGCCCGGCCGCTGGGCAGCACGTATTGAAGAGTGTTTGATGTTGCCGGTGGCGCTGCCCGGTTTAGCCACCGCGCTCGGCATCATTCTGCTTTAC